>DASXWB010000238.1:0-7690 GCA_036503915.1 Lacipirellulaceae bacterium
GACAGAACGCGCACGTGGCCTGTTTCATCGTGCACTTGGGGCAGGAACTCGTGGCCGGCCAAATCGGACAAGAACGTGATCAGCTCGCGCCGCGTCAGCGCGCGCGGAGGCTCGCCGAGCCAGGCATCCAAGCGCTCGAGCGATGCCAAATGCTCGACAATCAGTTGCCAGGCGATGTGATCAAGGTGAGCGGCCCCATCTAATTGGACACACTCGCCAATCGACTCGTCGCTTAAGACTTCGGCGGACCCGGCACCCGGCAGAACCCGGTCACCGGGTGCCCCCGTCGAGCCACGACCAGTCCGTCGCTTCGGCGATTGCGATTCGGCTGCAGTGACAACGAATGGCGAAATGCCTAACTGCGTGCCGAGGCGTGCCAGCGCCGCGGCCCACTGCGAGGCGGTCGCTTCTGCGGGCAGCTCGTCGAGAGCGGCGCACAATTTTTCCAATGCGGCGAGCGCCAAGCGTGCCTCGTCGATGCGGCGCTGCGCGCGTTCGCTCAGCCCATCCGGAGGCGTGTTGAGCGTTGCGAGCTGTCGCGTGCGCTCAAGCAATGCCGAGCGGCCTTCGGCGATTTGCAAGTCACGGACCAGCCAATCAGCAGCTCGCCGCGCGCTATGGTCGATCGCAGATAGCGTGTTATTTGTAATGACGGCAACCGTGCGGCGAAACGGCCAGTCCAGTTCGTGCAGTTGCAGCAATGCGGAGAGCGTTTTGATGATGGGCGCCGATGCTAGTGGCCGGCCCGTTTCGAGAAAGCACGGTATGCCAAACTGCTGGAATACATCATGGACACGCGGGGCCGCTTCGCCGAGCGAGCGGAAGACAACGAGGATGTCGCCGGGGCGGGCTGGACCCTCCCCCTGCCCCTCCCTAAGAGGGACGGTTGTGAGCAGCCGTTTAATTCGTTGGGCGATTTGGACGATCTCGTCGTGCGTGCCGGCGGCTTCGACGAACTCAAGCCGCTGGAGCGCATGGATAGCGCCTGTGGATGCGGCACGGGTGCGCTTCGGCGGCTGGAATACGTTGTGCCGGATATGATCGAGCGCAGGCCAGGCGGTGGGCTGCGATGCGAACTGGCGCTCCGAAAGCTTTGGAAAACTGCGGCGCAGCGCGGCGAGCGTTGAGGCGGATTTGGCGAACAGGTCGTCGCGTGGCATAGTCTCCCGGTTGGACGGGCCGCTTGAGCGACCCGTCCGTGTTGAGCCGGCCGGTAGTTCAATCGGCAGTGAAATGAGAAGCTCTTCTGTGCGCTGGGCGAGGATGCGCAAAAGCTCGTGTTGGCCTGCAGTGAAATCGGAAAAGCCGTCCGCCACGACAAGCATAAGATTTTGGGGCCAGGCGTCTGGGCTCGACAGAGCATCACCGGCGGCCCAGACTAGGCCTTCGACGTCCACCAGCGCGTGGCCGGTCAATAGCTGCTGGTATCTTTCGTAAAGTAGGGCCAGCTCTTGATGCTCGCTGCGATCATTAATGTTCGGGCGATAACGGGCATAATTCGAGGGTGCGATGCCGCGGCGACGCAGCTCGCGGATATGCTCGGACACGAGGTCGACAAAACTGTCGCGCTTGGCGGCCTCGTCGTAGAATTTAAGTTCACCGCTTTGAAGTGCCGCGCGGATCGAGCGGCGCACCAACTCCCGCTCCATGACCGGCGGGATGGGCCGCAGGCGGGACTGCGAGTCGATCAAGATCCGTCGGGCCAGTGTGCCGAAAGTCATTGCGCCGGGCGCGAGGCAGGCTTCGACGTCTTGCCCCAGAAGCTGAGAACGCAGCTGACGAGCGGACCGCCCGGTCGGTGCGAGCCACAGAGCGCGCCCGATCGCCTCGCGAGTATCGCGCAGCAAATCGGCGTATTGGCGCAGCAGTTCGGAGGATTTGCCCGAGCGGGCCGGTCCAAGATAGACGCTGACTTGGGCGGACAATCGGCTGCCTCGCCGGAGGGGGAAGATGGCCGCGCTTCAAGCGGCCGTACAAGCCTGGCCGCGACACGACTAAGCTCGCCGAAGTCTAAAAGCGGCCTTGCCAATAAGGTATTCTGGCCGCAAGCCGGTGATCGTCAAGGTTCCCACCGAATTACATAACCCGACCGTCCTGGTCGGGTACTTGTGGCTAAGACTGCTCTGCCGGCCCAAGATGGGCCGGCTATTTACCGGAGGGTAAGTCAGGCTGAGCCTGACCTGCGCCGGGCGGTTGACAGTATGGGGTGACAAAGTTAGACTCCATGCATATACTTGGCCGGGTTTACGCGCTCGTTTTAGCCAGTTGCGAAGTGGATTCGGCCAGGCAATTCGACGGAACACATTGAGATTGCTTTTCGCTCGGCGCCCCACTCGAAACGCGCCGAAGTATCAACGGCAGGGTATCGAATTTGCAGGGTTAGTCTGGCGCATGCTGGGCGCGCCGGCTGGAACGAACTGATATACATGCTCAGGCGAACGGCCTGAGGCCCACTGGGAAGAGGCGCCGTCCATGTCATGGGCGGCGATAATTTGTCGTCATCCTCATTTCGTTTCGTTTCATTTTTTTCTAAGGAGGTTTGTTATGGATGCGAAGCGCAGTCCAAGGCGGGGGTTCACCCTCGTCGAGTTGCTGGTGGTCATCGCGATCATCGGCATCCTGGTAGCCTTGCTGCTACCGGCAATTCAGGCCGCGCGTGAAGCGGCTCGGCGCAATCAGTGCTTGAACCAGATCAAGCAGCTCTTGGTAGCGCTGCAAAATCACCACGACACGAAAGGCGGCGCGAACGGCTACTTGCCGCTGGCGTCGTCGGCCCCGTTCAAGCAGGCCAGCAACAGCGCTGTGAAGTTTGGCGCCACGGGCGAGCCGTCGCCGACCCCCGCCACCGTTGACTCCGGCCAATGGGGCGACGGCTACAGCTGGGTGGTTCAGATTCTGCCCTTCATGGAAGAGAATGTGCTGTACGACAAGCTCTCGCAGCAGGTCGCCGGCAAACGGGCCGGCCGGTTGCGTGACGCGGCGTTTTTCGGGGCGACCGACAAGTCCCCGACGCAGAATCCGGGCGTCGTGCCGAGCGCGGCTAACCCGTTCATTTACTCGGCAAAGCTGGGTGTGATGCTTTGCCCGAGCTTCCCTGGTGAGGAGGAAGTGCCGGTTTTCGGCGACATCCCGACCAAGGACGGGCTCAAGGTCGGAACCGGCAACTACGTGGCCGTTGTGGCAACGCACTATCAGCCCTCAGGCACCAAACATCCGGAGAGCGGACTCCCCAGTTCGGCGACTTCCGCGTCCAGGAACTGCGACAGCGGCGCTTACTGCGGTAACGGTTCTATGCCGTTCCCCGGTCAGGTGGGCGGCCGTGTGCAAAGGCGTGGTCTGAACTTCAGCAGCTTGTCGGACGGCACGTCGCATGTGGTGCTGGTGACTGAAAGCCGTGAAGAAACGCTTACCTCTTGGTATAGCGGTTTTGCCTCGTATGTCGTTGGCGCCTGGCCTAATGTGGCGGCCGGTGACTATCCGAAGGGCCAGCAAATCGGCACGGGTGGCCCCTGGTATTGGAACTGCACCACACCCGGCTGCGATACGGCCTTGAACAAGGGCGATACGAAGGGCGACGACACGAAGTTCTATCAAGGCCGCAACGCAAAGAGCCCGCACGGCGGCGTGAACCGGGTATGGGGCCCAAGCAGCCGCCACCCGGGCGTTGTGCAGCACGGCTTTGCGGATGCCCACGCGGAAGGCATCAATGAATCGGCCGACCGGAACGTGTATCTGCACATGATCACGCGTAACGGTCGCGAGGTCGACAACGCGCCCAATTGAAGCGTGTTGAACCTAGTTCTTTACGCTTAAAGAAACGCGCCGCCGCGGCAGGTCGCTCTGCCGCGGCGGTTTTTTGTTTTAGCTGTTAGCTTTTAGCTGTTAGCCAGAGCCGCAGTCCGGCACTTCGCGGCTTGGCTAATAGCTGAAAACTAAGAGCTAACAGCTTTCAAGCGCGGGTTGGCCGGTCGCTTGGCCCGATGCTACAATTACTCCTCATGCCGCCGTGGCGGAATTGGCAGACGCGCATGGTTCAGGTCCATGTCCACGTAAGTGGGTGGGGGTTCAACTCCCTCCGGCGGCACTCGAGCAGGGACCGAGGAGCAAGGAGCAAGGAGCAAGACGCTCGCTGTTCCATGCCCATCGTTTGTACTCCCTGCCCCCTGCTCCCGGCTCCTCGCTCACATGCCCGCGTCCATTGAAGACGTCGCCAGGCTGGCCAACGTTTCGATCAGCACCGTTTCGCGGGTGATCAATCGCCGCAAGCTCGTCAACGAAGAGACCTGCAAGCGCGTCGAGGCGGCGATTCGCCAGCTGCGCTATCGGCCGAATGTGTTTGCCCGCGGGCTGATGCTGCGCAAGAGCGGCATCGTCGGCCTCGTGCTTCCCGACTTGCACGGCGAGTTTTACTCGGAGATCATTCGCGGGGCCAACTTGAGGGCCCGCGAGATGGAGCACAATTTGCTGCTCTCCTCGGCGCTTCCTGGCGACGATGCCGAGAGCTGGCTGTCGGCGATCGGCGAGCGGGCGCTCATCGATGGCCTGGCGGTGATGGTCTCCGACACGGTGGCCGCAGGGATCGGACAAACGCTGGCTGAGTTGCACATTCCGATCGTCGTCTTGGATGACGAAATCGAGGGCGTGCAGCATGATTCGGTGATCATCGACCAGCGCGCGGGGGCGCTCGGTGTGATGCGGCACGTGGTGGAAGAGTGCGGCGCGAAGCGCGTATTCTTCGTGGGCGGGCTGGAGACGAACATCGACACGCAGGCGCGCTACAAAGCCTATTGCGATACGCTCAAGGAGGCCGGGCTCAAGTTTTCGAAGGATGATGTCTTTCACCTGGATTACGCGTACGAATCGGCATATCGGCTGGCCATTGAGAAAGTGCGCGATTGGGCCGGGCCGAAGCACTGCGTGTTTGCGGCGAACGACGAGATGGCGGCCGGCATCATCGCCGGGGCCAATGCCAGGGGCGTGGCCGTGCCGGACGATTTGGCCGTGGTGGGCTTCGACGACACGCGCGTGGCCAAGATGACTCGCCCGCTGCTCACTACGGTGCGCGTGCCGATGTCGCAGATGGGCGCAAAAGCCGTCGAGCTGTTATGCCAGCGAATCGCCGACCCAGACCGACCGCCGGAGAAAGTTTCACTGAGTGCTGAGTTGATTGTGCGCGAATCGTGCGGATGCAAGGCAACGAACTGAGGAAATGGATTTGTCTCGCGCAAAGGCGCGAAGGCGCAAAGGCCAGACGGGAATATTGTCTCACGCAGAGGCGCAGAGAGCGCGGAGAGTTGGATACCCTTTAATTTCCACCTGCGTCCTCTGCGCCACTGCGTGAGATTCTTAATTAGTCAATTGTGAGCATAATCCGAAGATGAGATCCCTTTGCGCCTTCGCGCCTTTGCGAGAGATTCAAATCGCCTGCTTCGCGCGTCGTGCTTCGAGCGCCTGTTTTATCTCATAGCAGCGCGCTTCGGTGAGCGGGTAGCGCAGCGTCAGCAGAATCGAGACGCAGCTCAGCGCCAGCGGAAGCCCAATTTCGACCAACCGCAACCGGTACAGCGTTTTGGGCGCTTGTTTCTTTAGCAAGGTCGTTTGCTCCAAGATTTGTTCTGCTTCGTCGACGAATTCCGACGGGGCAGCAATTAACTCGGCGCGTTTTTCTCGCCATGAATGTGCCGTTGCAATGAATTCGCTAAGGTGTGCGATCAATTGCTCGGTGTGCTCCGCAACATCGGAATACCTCTCCAAGCGTGTATTCAAGTGCGATTGCAACTGCTCGGCGCTGATGATCGCTTTCCCAAGCTGTTCATCGAATGTCGCGGCGCGAGTCGCCTCGTCGACGGCTTCAGAGTGCCAGCGCTGCGCGTCCGATTCAATTCGCGTCATACGGCGCAGCAAGGACTCTCCGTTTTCATCCAAGGTCGTATTGTCCGCGTCCCATTTCTGGAATTCGGATTGGACGACGGCCGTAGATTCGCGTAGAGGTCCAATGACCTTTTTCAACCTGTCGTGAAAGTCCCATTTTTCCGCTTCTGTTTTGACCACGGCCACGCTTCCGCGCAAGGCGTCGACGATTACGTTTTGCCTTTCGTCAAAGCTGGTATAGACCAGCAGCGCACCGGTAACAAAACTGGCGAACGCCGTGCCCATCTTAATAAACCACCAGTAGACCGAGTAAAAGCTGCCTTCATTTCGAGTGCCCGTCGTCAGCTCATCCTCATCGCAGATGTCGCCGACCATCGAGGAGCCCAACGTGAAGAACATTAACATCCCGGCGGACAGCAGTATTGTGGGAATGAGAATCAAATATGGGCCTTGGAAGGTAAGCGTCCATGGAGTGTCAGCAAGCAGCCCCACGGGTACCTCAAACTCAAAAAGAATCCCTGGCCGGTAGCAGACAATTTTGGCAAGTTGGGCCGCGCACATTAGCAGGATCGCGATAATAAGAGTCACGTTCTTGCCAAAACTCTTGCTGAGCCAATTGAGGGGGAACACAGCAACGAGCGCGGTAACGGCCCAAACTGTTCCAGTAACGCCAAGTAGTGGCCCGGCCGCAGTCGCATCTCCACCGTAAAGGTAGAAGATCGAGATGTAATAGCCAAACAGCGAGACGAAATTAAAGCCCATTGCCAGAGTAAAGATGATCGCCACCAAATTGAGAAATGTGCCGTTGCTTATCGTGCTACGAACGTCTTCCCACAGCGTGTTCTTCTGTTGCTGTTTGGCGACGGCGAATCCCGGCTCTCTAAGGGCGAAGAACCACCAAACGCTCAACGGCACGAGTACCGCCGCAATAAACAAGGAAACAGAGCGCATGCCATCAGTAAGGGTTCCACCGGGGCCGCGAAAGAACTCCAGCCCGGCTAGATAGATCAGCCACGGTGTTCCCATCGCGAACAGATTGCCCAGAAAACCTTTGGCGCTGAACAGGCGTGTCCGTTCGTGATAGTCGCCAGACATTTCCATCCCGAGCGCGCCATGCGGAATCTCAAAAATCGTGGTGGCGGTGAAGAACAAGAGCAGGCCAGCCAGGATGTATGCCAGCTGAAACCAGTTGTAGGCGGCTTCGCCGGGGAAGAGTTCTCGAATCCATTCGCCGCGTGGGATCCACCACATCGCCACGAAGCTCACCGCCACGGCGATGCCGCCGATGAGAATGTAAGGGCGACGGCGGCCCCAGCGGCTACGGGTGTTGTCCGATAGATGACCCATGACTGGATCGGAGAGCGCGTCCCACAGGCGGGGAACAATCATGATGGTTCCCAACCAGAATGCGCTTAGCCCGAGCGAAATATTACCGAGCAGGCCCATGAGCTGCCCGGCAATGTTGAAAAGCGCAATGGGAATTAGGCCCCCCATGCCGTATGCGATGAGCTGAGGCCAGGGGACTCGGTCTTCGGGCGCGGTCGTTCGCGGCTCGTTCGTCGACATGGGCTAGGAGTCCTGGCGAAAAGTGCGCCGAGATTCGCGGCGTTAGCGGTTTTCGTCCCTAAACGGCGGAAGTTTTACCGCGGTTCTATCCAGGCCACCGACTGCAGATTAGACTGAAAGGCCTGGACTGAAAGCGCTTGCGGCCCCGTTAACCTAGCAGATTTTAGCATCTTTGGCAGGTCTCATGACGCGAGCTGCAACGAATAAGCCTTCCTCTATTGAGCCGCGAGCGCCGGCCGGTGAGCATCCGATC
>DASXWB010000239.1:0-6047 GCA_036503915.1 Lacipirellulaceae bacterium
CGTGTTCACTGCGCGTGACGCCGTGACGATCGCGCCGAGCATGAGATTTCCCTGCCACAGCCAGCCGATGAGGCCTAGCACCAGGCCAAGCACGATGCCGTTAATCACTCCCACCGAGGCCTCTTTACCCAGCACGCGCAAGATCTCCGACGGCTTGGTAAAGCCCAGGTCCAACTCGCGCATGCTCACCGCAACCGCCTGGCTTCCTGAGCAGCCGCTCATATCGGAAATGATCGGCAGGAACACGGCCAGCGCGATCACGGCGGAAAGCGTGTCTTGGTGGAAGGCAATAACGCTCGCTGCCATAATATTGAGCACGATATTGACGCTGAGCCATCCAAGCCGGCGCATGCTGCGAACCCGCAGTGGCAAGGTCCGCAGCTCCTCGCCGCCGACGATGCCCATATACTTCAGAAAGCTGCGCGTCGAGCGTTCTTCCGCGGCTTGTTTCACATCGGCCCGGCGCACGACGCCGACCAGCACGCCGTTTTCATCGACGGCCGGCGCGCCGTACAATCGATGGCGGTCAAAGAACCGCTCCATTTCCTCGAGCGTGGCGGTGTCGAGCACGGAGAGCGGCTCACGAATCATCACGGCCGAAAGCGGCTCTTCCGGCACACTCAGCAGCAAATCTCGAAGCCGCAGAACGCCGACTAGTTGCCCGGTGGGCGCCGCGACATAGGCGTATTGCACGTCATAGCGGCGATATTTGGCGGCGCGGTCGCGAAGATCGTCCAATACGTCGCCCACCGTCAGATGGTCGCGGTAGACCAGGTACTCCGTGATCATGAGCCCGCCGGCTGAGTCGGCCGGATACGCCATCAGCCGACGCGCATCGCGCGCCTCCTCCGCGGGCATCGCCTCCAGGATCGCGGAGGCTTCGAGCTCCGAAATCCGACCAATCACGTCGGCCTGCTCATTACTGGGCAGCTCGCTGAGAATTGCCGCGGCCTCGGCGCTGTCGAGCCGCTCGATCATCTGCGCGGCATGCGCCTCAGGAAGATCGTCGACAAGCTGCGCCGCGTCGGCGCTGGACAGCAGATTGAGCAATAGCGATTGCTCAGCATCACTCAGATGCGAGATGGCGTGGACTGCGTCACCCGTACCGAATGCGGCCAGCAGATGAGAAATTGCCTTTGCGTCACCAGCTACGATCGCGGCCCGCAAATGGTTCAACGGTTCAGGCAGTCGTTTATCATGCATTAAGCTACTTCCTTCGAGATTACAGTGTGACTTGCTGTCGCGAATGGCCATCTCCGTGCCAGCATGAAGCAAGCTGAGCCAATCGTTTGGTGATCGATTTGGGTGCGGCGCACGTTAATCTCCGACGTTCGATCGCCGATAGAATAGCAATCCCTACGCTTGTCGAATCCAAGGGGTGTGAGCGTACCTAATTCCCGCAGTCAACTTGGCTTGGCATGTCGCTTGCTCGACGCCGTGGGTTCGTCTTGACGATTGTTTCGAGACCAGTTAAATCCTATCAACACGTTAAGTAGTCTTCCCTAGTTCATCTCAGCCACCCAACTTTCCAGGGATGCTGCAATACTGGCGGGAGTATTTTGCAGGAGGAATGGTATGCAGGCGGTAATAGCGGAACGGCCATCGGCCGGTACCCGCGAAGGAACGGATATCAGTTCGCTGGCACGCGACCAACTCGAACGGCACCCGCACTTTCGCGGCAGGCTTTCCGGTCTTCGGATCGAGCATCGCGGCAAAACGCTATTTCTGTCGGGCCGCTTGCCGACGTTCTATCTCAAGCAGCTGGTCCAAGAGGCCGTGCGCTATCTGCCCGGGGTCCAGCACGTCCGCAACGAAATCGACGTGGTTAACCCAGCCGGCGTCAGCAGCGAGCGCTGTTAAATCCGCCGGTAATGCGCCAACTCTCCGCCCTCACCCATCGGCGGCTTGCCGGCCAAGGGGCGCCTGAATAGCATCAGGATTGGCGATTGTATTGCAATCCAAGCGCTTTGGCGTCACGAGCTTTTGCAAATTCTTCCCGTCGCCGTGAAGGGTTTTGGCAGGCTCCTCGTTTGATAATGCGGACAATTTGGCAGACCGAATTTGGCGAGGGGCCGCTTGTCGCCTGTGCCGTTCACGACGGGCACCACGTGCGCCCGGAGGTGGCTGCCTGCCTCCGCTTGAGCGCATCCCAGCGGCTGTACGAGGAGGACCCCTACACAGGACCCTGGACGGAGATTGCCTCGACGCGAATCGTCGTCCGGCGCTCCCGATTCGAGGTCGACCTGAACCGTCCTCGAGACAAGGCGGTGTACATCACTCCCGCCGATGCGTGGGGGCTGGATATCTGGGCGTGCAAGACCTCGCCGGAAATCGTCGAGCGCTCGCTGCAGGCCTACGATGATTTTTACGCCCATCTGCGCCTGCTCTTGGAGCGGCTTGTCGCGCGGCATGGCCGCGTCGTGGTTTTTGATCTTCACAGCTACAATCACGTGCGGGAAGGATCCGGCACGGGCTTCGCCGACCCGGCGCAGAACCCGGAAATCAACCTGGGCACGGGCTCGATGGACCGCCGCCGATGGACGCCAATCGTCGATCGCTGGCTGGCGGAGGCGCGAGATTGTGATTATTGTGGCCGTCGCCTGGATGTGCGGGAGAATGTAAAGTTCTTTGGAGGGCACCTACCGGGCTGGATTCACGCCAACTTTTCCGAAACGGTTTGCGCGCTTGCCATTGAAGTGAAAAAGTTCTTCATGAACGAATGGACGGGCGATCTCGACACTCGGCAGCATGAGGCGATCGGCCGAGTTCTCGAGCGCGCGGCGACGGGTGTGGAAGATGAATTGGGGAAATCTTTTGCGTGATGGGAGAAACGGATTTGATCGATAAACGTTTCACCGCAAGCCCGGCCTCCAGTTGGTCGGCGTAGATAAGTGCTCGTCTAGGTCCAATAGCACGTGAGCCAACGACCGCCCAGATCGGACAGCGCCTCGCAGGTCTCGTCGTTGCTCGATGCCTTGGATGCCGGCAAGCCCGTACGGATGGATCTTCCGGGTGGCGGCCGGCTTCAAGTCGACCGAAAATCGCCGTTCTTGTGCGTGTACCGGCGCACTTCGAACCAGCCGGATACGGCCCTCGAGCAACTCGTGACGGCCGAAGCACGCTACGTGGTCATATCGGCCAAACCTCGTTGGGCGAATCAGGCGATTCGCGTCGTGCAAGCCGTCGTCGAACACTTGGCCAGGCATTTCGGCACGTACTTGCTGATCGAGATTTGGTCGGCCGAACCGGTCGCAGAATCGGAGCCCGTGCCGGCGGCCAACGGAGATACGCAATCACTCCTGCCCCGCTTTGAGATCGTCGCTCCGGTCGCGCGAATTCCACGCGCCACCATCGAAGCGCTTTCGAAGACGCTGGGCAAGGATTCGCCCCCCTACGGCGCCGCGCGCGCTCGTTTGTGTCCGTTTAGCCGCGTAGCGCCGCCCGACATGAAGCCCTTGCTGCGTCTTAGCGAGTTGCGCGATTGGAATTGCTACTTGCTGGGGCTAGTCGTGCGGCCTGCCGATCGGGACGCGCCCAAGCAAGAAGACGATTCCTCCTCGCTGCGCTCCGTCGGCCGTTCGGTTCATTGCGCCTTGGACCAGGCATATTTCACGTTTGTCCAACAGCGCAAATCGCTGCGGCCGGCGCACTATCATGCCCCGGAACACGGATCGGTCGTCAAAGCCGTGCTGGACATCGATCGCCAGTTGGCAGAGATCGATCGCTCGTTTGATCTGCTGCTGCAGGCCACGCCCGTCAACGCGGAAAGTGCATGGCGGGAATTCCGCCGCTCGCGGTTCGAGACACCCCCCGTGTTTTACTACCGGCCAATGCCCGTCGACCCCACGCTGTTGAAACGGCAGCTGTACCTGATCCCGGTCGAGCGCATTGAAGATCCAACGCTGTCCTACCTGTTTCGCCAGAAGCAGGAAGAGCTCGACCGGCAAATCACCTTGCTCACCGACATCGACACGCACCGATTTCTTCCCGAGAGCCTGCAAATCTACGGCGGAGTATCCGATTGGCTGCTGCAGCACGCCCAAGAACTTTTGGATCGCGTGCCGACGCGCAGCGGCAGCCCGGTCCATGGTCAGCTCAGCGCCACTGATTTCGCAAAGCGCGCGCAGCAGGAACTCGGTTTTTATCAGAAACAATCCTCCGACTTTTCGGCAACTGTGGCAGTGCGCGATGATTTCTACGCCGGCATGATGGTTTCCGGCGATCAGTTATTGATTGGCGGCCGCTTGCGCGTAGCGCATCGCCGCGTGGATGCGCTGCTGCAGCACGAAATCGGCACGCACCTGGTGACACGCTACAACGGCCATTTGCAGCCGTTCCAGCAACTCGAAGTCGGGCTGGCCGGATACGATGGCCTGCAGGAAGGTCTGGCCGTGCTGGCCGAGTACCTCGTCGGCGGGTTGAGCCGGTACCGGATGCGGGTGCTCGCCGCACGCGTGGTTGCTGCGCGTCAGATGCTCGACGGGGCGTCGTTCATCGAGACGTTTCGCGCATTGAATCGAAATCTCGTGTTTTCCCAGCGCACCGCGTACACCATTGCGATGCGGATTTATCGCGGCGGCGGTTTGACCAAAGATGCCGTTTATCTGCGCGGGCTATTGCAAATCCTGCGATACTTGCGCGAGGGCGGCGAACTAGAGCCGCTGTTCATTGGAAAGATCGCCTCCGCTCACTTGCCATTGATTGCGGAACTGAGCCAGCGCGGTATCCTCAAGCCGCCGGCGCTACTACCTCGCTATCTGGAGGCTCATGAAGCGCAACGGAAGATTGAGCGTTTGCGAGGCGGAATGAAGTTGTTGGAGTTGTTGCAACCGTGAGAATTCAGGGGTCAGGGTTCGGGGTTCAGTCGGCGATCCACGATTTCGGAACGGAACCCTGAACCCTTACCACTGAACGCAGGCACCATGAGAATCGGCTTCATCGTCAACCAGATCGAAACGGAGCAAGCCACGTACACGACGACACGGCTGGCGATGGCGGCCGTGAACCGCGGTCACGAGGCCTGGCTCATCGGCACGGGCGACCTGGCACTCGATCCGGACGATTTCGTGCGCGCCCGGGCCCGGTCGGCCCCCAAGGCGAAATACAAATCGTTCGATTCGTATCTCGAGGAGGTCCGTGGCCCCCGAGCCCGGGCCGAGCGGATCACGGTCGACGATCTCGATGTACTGATGTTGCGGAATGATCCGGCCGAAGATATTGGGAGGCGGTCCTGGGCCCAGATGGCCGGCATTCTTTTCGGGCGTGCCGCCCTGCGGCGAGGTGTCATCGTGCTCAATGACCCGACGGCCCTGGCATTGGCCGCCAACAAGATGTATTTCCAGCTTTTCCCGGAGGAGGTCCGCCCGGCCACGCTGATTACGCGCGACCGCGAGGAAATCCGCCACTTTGCCCGCGAGCACGGCGGCGACGTCGTGATCAAGCCCCTGCAAGGCTCCGGCGGCCAGGGCGTGTTCCTGGTTCGAAAAAACGACCTGGGGAACCTCAACCAGATGATCGAGGCCGTCAGCCGCGACGGCTACGTGATCGCCCAGGAATATCTGCCCGAAGCGGGCGAGGGCGACCTGCGTCTGTTCGTGATGAATGGCGCCCCGTTGAAATACAAGGGCAAATACGCGGCCTTTCGCCGGCTGCGCTCGGGCGACGACATCCGCAGCAATATCCACGCCGGCGGGCGCAAGGCCCAGGCCGAGGTCGACGATAGAGCCCTCAGAATCGCTGAAATCGTGCGCCCCAAGCTGGTGGCCGACGGCATGTTCCTGGTCGGGCTGGATATCGTCGGTGACAAACTCATGGAAATCAATGTGTTCAGCCCCGGCGGTTTGGGCAGCGCCCAAAGTTTCGAGGGGGTCAATTTCGCCGCGGCAGTTATTATGGCTTTAGAGCGCAAAGTGCAGTACATGGGCTTCTACCAGCGGAACTTCAATAACACGGATATGGCGACTTTGTAAGGGCCTGGATGCTGGATGCTCGATGCTTGATACTCGATGACCATAGTTCGCCGCAATCAAGCATCGAGTATCTAGCAT
>DASXWB010000240.1:0-2813 GCA_036503915.1 Lacipirellulaceae bacterium
GATCTCCAGCGAGCAGTCGAGGCCTTAGGCAAGCGTCCAGGGTGGTCAGTGTCGCGTTCTTCTGTGATTCGATCCGGACGATGTTTCCGCGCGTCCTGGACACGGGCCAACACGACGTCCGACAAAAGGCCTGAAAGGCCGCGATGTGATAGCCCAGGGAGAAGCCTTGCCAGCGGCGAGGCGCAGCCCTGGGTAAGGCCGTCGATAAACATTCACGAAGCCCTGTAAGGGCGAGATCAGTGCGCGCTAGGTCCGCACGGGTTCGCGACAATTGTATTTCGCCCTGTCAGGGCTTTATTGCGTCGCTGGGGTTGCTTACCCAGGGCTGCGCCCTGGGCTGTCGCATTTCGCTCCTTCGGAGCTCGATATCCCGTGCCATACCTGGATTGCAGCCCGGTCGCCGCGGCGACCAAGCAAGGGTTGCCGAAAAAAGCCCTTGCTTGCGCGGCGGGCTGCGATCGGTGCAAATACGCGGAAGGGGAAATGCAAAAACCTCCGGCAGAGCCGGGGGCTGACCTGCCGATAGCCGATAGCCGACAGCTAACTACAGTTTCGCCACCGGCTGCGTGCGGGCGACGTCCACAGCGATGTCGAGGGCCGGGTCTTGCTGCGCGCGCGGTGCGAAGCGAACTTCCGTCGGCGTGACGTTTGGCGTGCCGCCAGGCGCGCCGTTTGGTGCGGCGCCGGGCGCATTGAGGGAGGCGGAATTTGCAAGCGAAGCGCTGCCGTCGCCGCCAGAGCCGCGGAAGGCGACTGTGTGCGAGGGGCTAGCTGCCGCCGGCTCCGCCCCCGTGGCCACCTGCGTAGCACGACGTGTGTCGATGTCGGGCTTTACTCCGACGTTGCTGATCGGGTGACCGAGTGGGGAGAAAAAGCGCGCGGTGGTGAGTCGAGCGCCGGCGCCGTTGGTACCCAGCGTAAAGATCCCCTGAACGGATCCTTTGCCGTACGAACGCGCGCCGACGATCTTGCCACGGCCGCTATCCTGGATTGCGGCGGCGAAGATCTCGCTTGCGCTGGCGCTATCGCCGTCGATCATCACGACCAGGGGCACGCGCCATGTGCCCGGCCGGTGGGCGCGGTAATTGAAATTCTCCTGCTCGCTGCGCCCGCGCGTGGAGACGATGCCGCCGTCGGCAATAAACTTGTCTGCTACCTCGACGCTGGAGGTCAAGAGCCCGCCCGGGTTGCCGCGCAGGTCGATGATGAGGCTGCGCATGCCCTGGCGATGCAATTCCCACAGGGCGTTTTCCAGATCGGCGGCGGTGGTTTTCTGGAACGCCATGATGCGGAGGTACGCCACGCCGCTCTGCGGGTCGATGACCCGGACGCCCTCGAGGCTGGGCACCTCGACATGATCGCGGCGAACCACCACCTCGCGCGCCGGCTGGCCCGCCGTCACGACGCTCACCGTCACCAGGCTGCCCTCGGCCCCAGTCAGAAGCGAGGCGGCCTCGTCGGTGGAAAGCGCGTTTGTAACCTGGCCGTCAATCGCCACGATGCGGTCGCCGTCGAGGATGCCGGCCTTTTCGGCCGGGCTGCGCGGGATGACGTGCACGATCAAGAGGTCGCCGTTGTCGGCCTTGAGCTCGACACCCAGGCCCACAAAGTTACCTTCGATCTGCGAGTAAATATCACGAAGCTGATCGGCCGTGAGGAAGGCCGAGTAATGATCCAACCCGCCGGCGGCCGCCGCGGTGAATTCCAAATAGGTGGCCGTTTCGCTCAGGCCGATCCGCTGCTTGGCCAGCCGGGCGATCTGAGTGGCGACCGCCGACGTATCGCGCGAACTGCGAAGCGCGTATCGGCCGGGCAGCTGCGCGATCTCGGTCCGCAATTGATGGACCTGCTGGCCGCGAACGCGAATACCGTTGTCGCGCAGGAACTCCTCGTTCGCCAGGGCGATGTCCATGGCATTGGCGCCGCGGCGGGCCAGCTCTTGCCAGGGCGGGCTCGTGTAATAATGAGCATCGATCTTCGCGAGCAAATCGGCGTATTGATTCAGCGCCTGCTGCGGCCGCATGCTGCGCACCGCTTCGCGGAAGCTGCGATCGTCGTATCGCTGCTCGAGACTGTAATGCAGCCGGGCCACGTCGAAGCGGGCCTGCAGCGTGCGGTCCTGCGGGAACTCGCGCAGGGCCTCTTCGTAGCAGCTCAAGGCGTCCGCCCAGCGGCCGGTCATTTCAAACGAGCGGCCCTTTTCCAACAGGCTCTGGATAGCCGCAACGGCCTCGCTGGCAATCGAAACCTGCTCGGCCGCTTGCGGCACCGCCTGCGGCAAGCGCGGCGGGACGAACGTCTGAGCCTGTGTGGCCGCCGAAACGACCGAAAGGGTGGCGAGGGCTACGAAGCGAGCGAACAGCCGCAACGAGGCGAGGTGCCGATGTCGCATCAGAAGTTTCCATCCGTAGAGGGTGAAGGCCTGATGTGCGTCAAGCCGCGCCGGAACCATGCTGGTGCCGGCGCTTTTTGTGCGGCCACCGAGAATATAGATCACGAAAGCTGCACGGTCAAAAAATCGGAACGCAGATTTTCGCTGCCTGCGCCTGATCTGCCCGGTAGTCCCGTTACAGGCCGCACCAACCGAGGCGCGCGCTCGCCAATTGCCCTGCGGGCAACATGAAAACCGCTTGAAGCGGTTTTAGCGACCGGCCCTGCTTCACGGTTTATGACGCTTGGCGAACACCCGGTGCCACCCGGATGCGCGTCCAAGCAATAAGCCGATCATGCGCCTGCCATGCACGCTTGTCAAGTATTTCACGCCGGGCGCGGCACTTTTCGTCGACCGTGACTCGTATCCTTTGCTTCCGTGC
>DASXWB010000241.1:0-2271 GCA_036503915.1 Lacipirellulaceae bacterium
GGCCCTTGCCACAGGTTGTAATCAAGCCACGCAGGCGGCGCCGTTTCTTTGCCACGGCCGATCGAGGGGCGGTTCGCGAAGTACCACGAGCGTGCATACAGCACGCGGCCAATGGCCCCGCCACGCACGCGCTCGACGGCGGTGCGATACAGCGGGCTGCTGCGCCGCTGCAAGCCGACTTGCACGACGCGGCTCGCCCCGCGGGCAGCGGCGATCATGCGCTCGCCCTCATCCGGAGTCTGGCTGGCGGGCTTCTCGACGTACACATGCTTGCCGGCGAGGCAGGCCAGAATGGTTGCCGCCGCGTGCCAGTGATTGGGCGCGGCACAGACCAATGCGTCGACGGCCGGATCGTCGAGGGCCCGCCGAAAATCCTTTAGTCCTTCCGGCTTGCGCCCGCCGTGCGCCGTGGCAGCTTCGATGCCCTTTTGAATTGCCCGCTCATCGCAATCGCAGATGTAGGCGATTTCCGCGCCGGCCTGCTGTGCGAATTCGCCGGCCAATTGCGAGCCGCGGCCGTTCGTGCCCATGATCGCCAGCACGACGGTCTCGTTGGCGGACGCGGCGCGACTCATGTTTCGCGACGCCAGAGCTGCCGCGCCTGCGGTCGCGGTCGTGAGAAAATGCCGTCGGTTGATTTCAGCCATCGACGTCTCTCCAGTCTTCTTCGTCGGGACCCAGCGAGTGACGTGTTACGCCGGCCTATTTTAGCAGGCCGGCGCACCTGTGATAGTGGACGATTTTGCGTGACTCAATTACGATGTCACGCGGAAGCGCCGGCCAGATTCTGCTCCGCGGCACACTCTTCGAACAAGCAAAACCGTGACTCGACTCGTTTACGCAGTTGCCACGATGGACACCAAAGGCGAAGAGATCGCCTATGTGCGTGACGGTCTCCGTCGAGCCGGTTGCGAGGTAAAAACCGTTGACGTCGGCACGCAATCGCCGCCGACTGTCGAGCCGGATATTTCACGGGCCGTGGTCACGGGACAAGCGGGTTTCGTGAGCGAGCACGAGGATCGTGGGCAGGCCGTTGCGGCGATGTCGGATGCGCTCACGCGCTTTCTAGTCAGCAAATACGAGGTGGGGCAGCTCGCTGGCGTAATTGGCATCGGCGGCAGCGGCGGGACGGCGCTGATCACCGCGGCCATGCGCGCGCTGCCGATCGGCCTTCCCAAGCTGATGCTCTCCACCGTGGCCAGCGGCAACACGGCTCCGTATGTCGACTGTAGCGATATTACGATGATGTATTCGGTGGTCGACGTAGCGGGCCTCAACGCGGTCTCGCGCCGCATCCTGGCCAGCGCGGCCCACGCCGTGGCCGGGATGGTGCAGCATGACGCGCCTGTGGCCGAAAGCCGGCCAGCGATTGGCATGACGATGTTCGGCGTAACCACGCCGTGCGTTACGGCGGTGCGCGCTTCACTAAGCGAGCGCGGTTTCGACTGCCTCGTGTTCCATGCCACGGGCACCGGCGGACGGGCGATGGAAAAACTCGTCGACAGCGGTCTGATCCGGGGCGTGCTCGACATCACCACGACCGAGGTGGCCGACGAAGTCGTCGGCGGCGTGTTTCCCGCCGGGCCGGATCGGTTCGACAAGATCATCAACCGCAAAATCCCCTACGTCATGAGCCTGGGCGCGCTCGACATGGTGAACTTCGGCGCGATGGAGACGGTCGAGAAGCGGTTTGCGAACCGCCGGTTGCACATTCACAATGCTCAAGTAACATTGATGCGCACAACGCCGGAGGAGAACCGTGAAATTGCCCGCTGGATCGCCCGCAAACTCAACCGGGCGACGGCACCCGTCGTTATACTGATTCCAGAGAAGGGCGTGTCGATGATCGACGCGCCCGGGCAGCCGTTTCACGACCCGGCGGCGGACGAAAGTCTGTTCGACGAGCTGGAAGCATGCGTGAAGCAGGACGAAATTCGAAGGATAATTCGTCTGCCATATCACGTTAACGACGGCGCGTTTGCAGAAAACTTAGTTAAAGAATTCTTGCGCTTGGCTGAGAACCAACAAAAATAGTGCGCGAGTCTGCAAGGCAGAGGAAAAAAGTCTTACGCAGAGGCGCTCCAGGACGCGGAGGAAGGGAACACTAATCAGCGCTAATTTTCACTAATTAGCGATGATTCGTGCCGATTAGCGTCCGCAACACTTGAACTTCGAAATATGAATTCTCTATGCGCCCTGGAGCGCCTCTGCGTGAGACAAACTGAAGTAATAACCATTTTACAAATGGACGTGATCGGTGGCTGAATCAAG
>DASXWB010000242.1:0-2969 GCA_036503915.1 Lacipirellulaceae bacterium
GCGGTCGGCGCGAATCAGTCGAGCGCGGGCCCGCTCGTGGCGATGAATACGATCGTGGCCGAGTCGCTCGATTACTGTGCCACGAAGCTCGAAAAGGCGACCGCGGGCGACCGCAGCAAGCTCAACGCGGCTATTCAGTCGCTTCTGACGGAGATCATCACCGATGCCGGCCCAATCATCTTCAACGGCGACGGCTACTCCGAAGCGTGGCACCGCGAAGCAGCCAAGCGCGGACTGTTGAACCGCAAGACGAGCGTCGACGCCCTGCCCTATCTGGAATCGAAAGAGGTCGCAGCGCTCTTTTCGAAGTACAACGTGCTTTCGGAGCGCGAGCTGGATAGCCGCCTGGAAATCTATCTTGAGCAGTACTGCAAAACTGTTTACACGGAGGCCAACCTCACGCTGGAGATGGCGAAGACACTGATTTTTCCGGCGGCGATGCGCTACCAGAACGAACTCGCCTCGACCTGCGCTAACCTGAAGCTCGTCGGCTACGAGTTTGATACTGATACGCTTGATCGCATCACCGAACTGGTCAAATCGCTCGAGGACAGCATCTCGGTGCTGCAAATGGCGATCAGCAAGGCGTCGCATGATGGGGCACTGGCGGCGGCCAAGTACTGCGCGAGCGATATGCTGCCGGCGATGGCGATGGTTCGCAAGTACGCCGACGAGCTGGAAGGCTGGGTGGCCGACGACCTGTGGCCGCTGCCGACGTACCAGGAAATGTTGTTCATCAAGTGACAACCGTCGAAGCGGCCGCGAGGCCGTTTTGCTGTCTATTCGTTTCCGTGTTTCGAAACATGCCCGGGGTAGGTGCCGGGCCCAAATCCTTCTGACGTGGAGATTGAAAGCATGGGACATTCCATTGAATGGGGACGAACCAGGCCTTGGCTGCTGGCGATGGCGGTCGCCGGCATGCTGGTTATGGGACTGGCCGCAAATCGAGCGCAAGCTCAGGAAGAAACGGCTGCCGATGAGGCGACGGCATCCGCTACCGAAACACCCGCGCCGCCAACGCTGGAGGAAGTCAATACAAAAGCCGACGCGGCCGCGCTGGCCGGGCATAACGCCTGGATGCTCACAAGCTGCGCGCTCGTGCTGTTCATGACGGCTCCCGGGCTGGCGATGTTCTACGGCGGCCTGGTGCGCAAAAAGAATGTGCTTGGCGTCATCATGCAGTGCCTTTTCCTGATGGCCATGATGACGGTCATCTGGGGCCTCTACGGTTACTCGCTCGCATTTGGTGATCCGGATTCTACAGCGCTGAAGCCCTATATCGGCGATGGCGATTTCTTGTTCATGAAAGACGTCGCTCGAAGCTGGCCTGAAGGCGCCACTGCCCCGGTAGAGCCGGTGTTTGGCGTCATTCCTCGGCTCACGCACATGCTTTTCCAAGGCATGTTCTTCATCATTACGCCGGCGCTGATTTGCGGCGCCTTTGCCGAACGCATGAAGTTCAGCGCCATGGCCGTGTTTCTCGCGCTGTGGGGCACGCTTGTTTACATTCCGCTTTGTCATATGGTTTGGAGCGGTGGGCTGCTGGCGTATGTTCCGGTCGCTGGTGTGACGCCGCTCTTGGGCGGCGCGCTCGACTTCGCCGGCGGCACGGTCGTGCACATCAGCTCGGGCGTGTCAGCGTTGGTCTGCGCCTTGCTAATCGGCCGCCGCGTCGGTTGGGGCCAAGACGACATGCGGCCGCACAATCTCACGTACACGGCGCTCGGCGCGGCGATGCTGTGGGTTGGCTGGTTCGGCTTCAACGCGGGCAGCGAGTTGGCATCCGATAACCTGGCGGCCAGCGCGTTCTGCACGACGCACTTTGCGGCGGCAGCCGGCGGGCTGGCCTGGGCCGCGTACGATTGGATCACGCGCGGCAAGCCGACCGTGTTGGGAACGGCCTCGGGGATTGTCGCCGGCCTGGTGTGCATCACGCCTGGAGCAGGCTTCGTCAATCCGATGCCGGCCCTGGCGATGGGCGCCATTGCCGGGATCGTCTGCGCCTTCGCCTGCAGCAAGATCAAAAACATGTTTGGATACGACGATGCGCTCGATGCGTTCGGCGTCCACGGCGTTGGTGGAACTCTGGGTGCCCTGCTGACAGGCGTGTTCGCCACGCGGGCTGCGTGGGATATCGGCGCGCTCAATGGCGCGTCCGGCACGAAGCTCGGCCTGATCGAGGGCGGCACGGTGATGAAGGGCCAGATCGCCGCCGTCGTGGTGACGTGGGTCTTGAGCATCGTGGCCACGTTCATCATCCTCAAGGTGGTCGACGCCGTCATTGGTCTCCGCGTGACGCCCGAGGAAGAAGTGCGCGGCCTGGACGTTACGCAGCACGAGGAAGAGGGATATATCTTCGTCTAGTGCAAATGTCGTTCTCACGAGAGAGGCGCAGAGATCGCAGAGATGGCATATCTTCCACTGCTCTGCGTCCTCCACGCCTCTGCGTGAGACAAATACGCTCACCAAAGCAATCTACATAAAGCGAGATCCCTCATGAAAAAAATCGAAGCCATTGTTCGCCACTTCAAAATTGAGGATGTGAAAAACGCCCTCGTGGAAAAAGGCATCTCCGGAATGACGATCACCGAGGTCCGCGGCTTCGGACGCCAAAAGGGCCACACGGAGATGTACCGCGGCACCGAATACCGCGTCGACTTCGTGCCCAAAGTGAAAGTCGAGGTTGTCGTTGAAGACGCCAAGCTGCAGACCGCTCTGAGCACGATCGTCAAAGCGGCTCAAACCGGCCAGATCGGCGACGGCAAGATCTTCGTCTCTTCGCTCGAAGACTGTGTGCGGATTCGCACCGGCGAGACCGGCAAGGATGCCATTGGCTAATGCTGAAACTGCTGCCGCCGGCCCAGCATTTCGTTTGAATCCACAGCAATTCTGCGCCGTGGCGACATAGATTGTGCCTTTTACGCTGCTAGCGATTACAATAGACATCGCTAAATTTAAGCAGCACCCTG
>DASXWB010000243.1:0-4776 GCA_036503915.1 Lacipirellulaceae bacterium
GCCCCGCTGGCGCGCGTCGGGCCTCGGCACAAGGTGGAAAGATGGTCGACAAGAGCAAAATGAGCGTGGCAGATATCCTGGCTGCCGCGCGAAAAGCCGACGCCAAAGGCGGTGCGCCCGCCGATGCGCCCGCTGCGGAAACGGCGCCGGCGCAGCCGGAGTCAGAAGAATCGTCGTCGCATGTTGAGCCTGCGCCTGTCGCTGCGAAACCTGCCGCGCCCGCCCCGGTTGCAAAGACGCCGGGCGGCGCTCGGCCGAGCGTTGCGGAAATGTTAGCGATGGCGCGAGGCGAGAAGTCGGCCGCTCCTGCTGCCGCGCCGCCGGCTGCAAAAGCAAAAGAAAAACCGGCCGTCAAACCGGCGGCCGTCAAATCGGCGGCTCCCGCGGCCACGGCGGCCCCGGCGAAGAAAGACGGCGCCGCGGCCAAGGCCGCGCCACTTGATACGCAGAGCATTCTAACGGCCGCGCGCAAGGGCGCAAAACCGGGGCCCATGACCAAGGCCGAAGCGGCTGCCAAAGCGGCGCCTGCCGCGCCCGATGTCAAAAAGGCCAAAGCAAAAGAAGCGATCGTCGTCCCGCCGATGCCGGTGAAGCCGGATTACGCGAAGCCGGCTCCGGCGAAATCCGCCAAGGAAGCAGTTGCCGAAAGGCGGGCTTTCATCTTCGGCATGTCGGCGCTTGCAATTGGGTTCGGCTCGCTGACGGCGACTGCGGTCGCCTGGACTCTCGGCTCGGTGCGGTTCATGTTTCCGAACATCTTGCGCGAGCCACCCAGCCGCTTCACCGTGGGCACGCCGGACAAGTTTCCGCCCGGGCAGGTCGATGAGCGATTCAAGGCCTCCAACGGCGTGTGGATTGTCAACGCCGAGTACAACGGCCAGCAGCAAATCTTTGCGCTGAAAAGCGTATGCACTCACTTGGGGTGCACGCCCAACTGGCTCGAGGCCGAGCAGAAATTCAAATGCCCCTGCCACGGCAGCGGGTTTTACAAGGACGGAATCAACTTCGAAGGTCCGGCCCCGCGGCCACTGGAGCGCTACGCGATCTCGAAAGCCCCCAACGGCGAAATCGAAGTCGACAAGGGCCGCATCTACCAGGAGGAAATGGGCCAGTGGGCCGACCCAACCAGCTACATCCAGGTTTAGGAAGAGTCTCTCGCAAAGGCGCGAAGGCGCAAAGGAAGGCAAAGACTTGACAAGTTGAACAGCTGAGTGAGCAACCAGTTCATTTCGATATTGTGCATACATAAACAATTCTCACCTTTGCGCCTTTGCGCCTTTGCGTGAGACATATCATCGTGGTTAAGAGTTATGCCGGGTATTGGCGAAATCATCACGGAATCCCAAATTTGGAAGAGCATCTTTCGGCATCCGATGCCGGTTGACCGGCGCAATCGAATCGTCGTGATGCTCACAAATTTCTTCCTGCACCTGCACCCGGTTTCGATCAAGCAGCAAGGCATCGCCTTGTCATATACGTGGTGCATGGGCGGCGTGACGTTTTTCCTGTTTCTGGTGGAAACGGTCACGGGCGTGCTCTTGATGTTTTATTACCGGCCCACGCTGGAGTGGGCGTACAACGACATCCTCGCGCTGCGCGACGTGTATTCGCTGGGTATCATGCGCGAGATCCATCGTTGGGGCGCGCATGCGATGGTGATCACCGTGTGGCTGCACATGTACCGGGTGTTCCTCACGGGCAGCTACAAGCCGCCGCGCGAGTTCAACTGGGTGATCGGCGTGATCTTGTTGCTGCTCACGCTCCTGCTGTCGTTCACGGGCTATCTGCTGCCCTGGGATCAGCTCGCGGTGTGGGCCATCACGGTCGGCTCGAACATGGCACGGGCCACGCCCGTTTTGGGCCATGAAGGCCCTGGGCACCAGCTATTAAACCCCGATCTGTTAAGCCTCGGTGGCTACCCGATGATCACTAGCGGCACCGATGCGCGCTTTGCGCTGTTGGGCGCGCGGAATGTCGGCGAAGAAACACTCAACCGGTTTTACATCCTGCACTGCATCGCGATTCCGCTCGCCGTGGCGCTCCTGCTGGCGATTCACTTCTGGCGCGTGCGTAAAGACGGCGGCATCAGCGGACCGTTGTAGCGGGGAGCAGGGGAACTTGGCGGAGAGCAAGAGACCGGCGTGATTGATTCATTCGGGTTCGGTTTAGCTGAATAGCATGCACGGCATCTCACCACAACAATTCGCCGAACAGGTCGCTTCATTCCTGAAGTGGTACTACATCGCGCTGGCGGCGATGAACGGTATCGCCGCGTTCTATATGTGGCGCAAGGCCGACCCGGTGACCTATTTCCGCACTCGGCTGCCCGGCTTCACACTCGCATTCACCAACGCCCTGCTGTGGACGATCGTGGCGATCGGCTACGTCGTGCTGGCGTCGCTCTCGGCCAGCCCCAACTTGAGCACGATCCCGCACGTGCCGCAGGCTTTTCGCGACCTGGTGAACGAAAGTACGGGGCCAGTGATTTACACGGTGGGTACAACGATCGCGCTGGTGGTGCTGTACGTGTTCCGTGCCTGGTTCGTGAAGCCCACGGTAGCCTGGACGATCTGGAACTTGATGCTGCTCTTCCTCGGTCTGTCGATGCCGGACCCGAATTTTTACGCCATCGTGGCCAAGCCAGACAACGTGCCGATTGTGGCGCTCGTGTTTCTGTTGGCTTTCTTTACGTGGTTGGCGGCCTACCGCGCGGTCGAGAACGATCGCCGGATGGAGCAAGGGCTGCCGCCGGTCGAGAAGCTCGACAACGAAAAAGTGCTCGTGTGGCCCGACCTGGTCTATACCGAGATGATCTGCATGATCGCGATTACGGCGCTACTCATTTTCTGGGCAATCTGGCTGAAAGCGCCGCTCGAAGAAATGGCAAGCAGCGTGAAGACGCCCAATCCCTCGAAGGCCCCCTGGTACTTCCTCGGCTTGCAGGAAATGCTCGTGTACTACGACCCGTGGATGGCGGGCGTCGTGCTGCCGAGCCTGATCATCGTCGGGCTGATGGCCATTCCCTACATCGATTTCAACCGCACGGGCAACGGCTATTACACGATCAAGCAGCGCCGCTTCGCGTACATCACGTTTCAGCTCGGTTTCCTGGAGCTGTGGGTGACACTCATCGTGCTGGGCACGCTACTGCGCGGGCCGAACTGGAACTTCTTCGGTCCCTACGAGGCCTGGGATGCGCACAAAGTCGAAGCACTCAACAATGTGAACCTATCGGAATATTTCTGGCAGTGGTGGCTGGGCATGACGCTGCCGAAAGCGCCGCCTGGAGCTGGTTTCATCACGCAACTGGGGTACATCGTGTGGCGCGAGTGGCTCGGGATTGTGCTGGTTCTCGGGTATTTCATCGCCTTGCCGCCGATTCTGGCGGTCACCGTGTTCCGCGGCTTTTATCAGCGGATGGGTTTTATTCGCTACATGGTGATGGCCAACCTGTTGCTGTTCATGATGTCGCTGCCAATCAAGATGGTCTTGCGCTGGTCGTTTAATTTGAAGTACTTGATTGCGATACCGGAGTATTTTTTGAATTTTTGATGCGCCAAATATGGACGCATTGTCACGGTAGATTCGGCGTTGCCGCCGACGCTAAGCCCCATGCCCGCAACGGAAAAAACTTGGCGCGATCAGGCCCGCATGCACGTCATTTTTGGCGTGTCCTCGATCGTGATGCTTGTCGGCACCATTTGGATGCTGGCCAAGGATCATAATCGCGAGTGGCGGCGCTGGCAGCTCGATGATCGGGCCCGCGAGCGGTGGACCATCCAGGCGCAACTGGCTCAGGCCGAAGCCGAGTCGACGGCCCGGCAGGGCGAGCTTCGCCAGCAACTCACCGCGGCTAGGCGCGCACGAGTGGATGCCTCGCTGGTGCAGGAGTTCAAAGCAGCGGTTACCTCTGAGAACCGGCGGCTTGGCAAAGAGGAGTCGGCCGCCGAGTTTCGCCAAGTCGACCAGTCGCTCACGGCACTGGAGAACGCGGAACTCGACAGCGACGACGCGGCCGAAGCGCGCGAGAACCTGATTGATGCGCTTAACGATTTTGCGCAAGAGGCTCGTCGTCGCGAAAATCAGCTTCTCACGGAAAAGAAATTTCTCGCCGCCGACCAAACGGCGGCGGTCAGCGCGCGCGGGCTGGCGATCGGCGAAGGCCGGTCCACGGCCGAAATTGAGGCCCGCATCCAGGAACTGGCCGACCAAATTTTGGCCAAGGACGCCGAGCTGGCGGAGGCCAAGGACTATCGTCTCAAGCTCGAAGAGCTGCTTCGGCAGATTCAAGGCGAAGAGCTGGAACTGGAAAAGCAGCTGGCCGCCATCGACGCGGAGCTCGATCGCCTGCACGAAAACATGGAGCTGTACCCGGCCAATCCGCTTGATGCGCCTGGCGATTGGCTCAACAGGCTACCCGTTCTGGATGCGCTCTACACCGGCAACGTGAAGCTCGACCAGATTTGGCTGCCGGACATGAAGATCAATTACAACTTCAGTTATGTAGCGCGCTACGATCGCTGCATTGTCTGCCACCGCGCGATCGACAAGACGGCCCCTGGTTCTGCCACCGAGCCGGCTTACCCGGCGATTCCGCGCAGCGATCGCGAGCGAGTCGTGCAATTGGCGACACCTCCGCAGCCGACGGTGCCGGACTTGTACGGTATGACGTTGGCCGCACCGGACGAGAACGCACCCAGCGCAGCGGTCATCGAGGAGGTCATCGACAAAGGCTGGGCCAGCAATGCCGGCCTGAAGAATGGCGACGTCATCTTG
>DASXWB010000244.1:0-3866 GCA_036503915.1 Lacipirellulaceae bacterium
GGAGCCGATTGCTGCAAATTCAGAGAACGACCGCCGCGAATATCTGGCCGAGTGGCTCACGTCGCCGGAAAACCCGTACTTCACACGCGCCATTACAAACCGCGTGTGGGCGAATTTCTTTGGCGTCGGCCTCGTCGAGCCGGTCGACGACCTGCGCCAGTCGAACCCGGCCAGCAACGACGAGCTTCTCACGGCTGCGGCCAAGTATCTGGCCGAGCATGATTACGATTTGAAGGCGCTCATGCGTGTGATCCTGCAGTCAGCCGCGTATCAGCGCAGCAGCGTTCCCCACGAGGCCAGTCGAGATGACAACCGGAACTTCGCCCAATACTATCCGCGGCGACTCATGGCGGAAGTTGCGCTCGACGCCATCTCGCAAGTGACCGCCGCGCCCACCGAATTCAAGCAGATCGAATATCCGGGCGCGGATTTCGAAGAAACGAAATTCTACGCCAAGGGAACGCGCGCGCTCGAGCTCTACGATTCCGCGGTCGTCTCGCAATTTCTGCGCACCTTCGGACGGCACCAGCGCGTGATTACCTGCCAGTGCGAGCGCTCCAATGAGCCGAGCCTGGTACAGGCGCTGCATATCGCCAACGGCGAGACGATCATGAAAAAACTCGCTGCCACGGACGGCAAAGTCGAATCGCTCCTCACCAGCGGCCTGCCAAATTACCGGGTCATCGAAGAGCTGTATCTGTCGGCGCTATCGCGTTACCCAACCGACCGCGAGCTCGCCGAACTGCTGGCCGTGATGAATGAAGCGCCGCAAAACCAGCGCCGTGCGGTCGTGGAAGACGCGTTTTGGGCAGTGCTGAGTAGCCGGGAATTCTTATTTAACCATTGATCGGCAATGCGAAACGCCACGCTTGCAATACTATTGTTGGCTGCTGTCGCCGCGCTTGATTGCGTAAGCGTCTGGGCCGCCGAAGCTGCGCCGCCGGACTTTGCGAAAAACGTGGCGCCGATTTTCGCAAAATATTGCGTCGGCTGCCACAACGCCGATGCGCCGGAAAGTAACCTGTCGCTCGAGACATTCGACGAGTTGCAGCGCGGCGGCGAACATGGCGGCGTAATCGTGCCGGGTCGGTCCGATGCCAGCCGGCTTGTCCGCATGCTGACCGGTGAACTCGAGCCACAGATGCCGCCGGAAGATAATGAGCGTCCTACTCAGGCGGAGATCGAGGTGCTGCGCGCATGGATCGATGCGGGCGCCAGGGGCCCGGCTGGCGGCGTGACCGTCTATCCGGAACTGTCTGCACCGCAAATCGACGCGGCACCACATGTGCGCCAGTATTTGACAAGCATCGCGGCCGCGCCTGACGGAGTGCGCTTGGCACTCGGCCGGTACCGTCACGTCGATCTTGTCGATACCACGTCCGGGAGCGTCATCGCCACGACCGAACCGCTCGCCGGCAAAGTGAACAGCATCGCTTATTCGCACGACGGATCGGTGTTCGTGGCTGCCTCCGGAATTCCCGGCCTGTACGGCGAGGCCACCATCTGCCGGGCCGCGGACGGAAGCCTCGTATCGCAAGTGAAAGGCCATCGCGACGCCCTTTACGATGCGCGGCTCAGCCCGGACGGCACGCTCCTGGCAACATGCAGCTACGACCGCCAGATTCAGCTTTGGAATGTGGCCAGCGGCACGGTCGTTCGAAAACTCACTGGGCACAACGGAGCCGTATTCGAGCTGGCGTTTTCCAACGACGGTTCGATCCTGGCTAGCGCGAGCGCCGACGACACGGTAAAAATCTGGCGCGTCGATACGGGCGAGCGGCTCGACACGCTGGGCCAGCCGGAAGGCGAGCAGCGCACCGTGGCAATCAGCCCCGATGACAAATGGCTTGTGGCCGGCGGGGCCGACCGGCAGGTGCGAATGTGGCAACTGATTTCGCGCGACGAGCCGCAAATCAACCCGATGAAGTTCGCGCGCACGGCGCATGAAAGCCCGGTCGTGAAACTCGCCTATTCGCCTGATGGCTCGAAGCTCGTGAGCGCCTCCGAAGGGCGCGAGCTGATTCTTTGGGATGCGCGGTCGCTCACCCCGATTCATCGCTACGAGGAGCAATCGGACGCCGTGACGGGCATCTCGTTCGAGCCCGGTGGCAATGCGTTCTTCGTCGCCCGATTCGACGGCTCCTGGCAGCGCTATGCAATCGTCGAACGCACGAAGCCGGACATCGCGCATCAAGATGAGATCGGGAAGCAAGCCTCCGCGCATGCGTCGGCCGAGGAAACGCCGCTCAAAATGGCCGAACAGGAGCCGAACAACTCGCCGGCCGAAGCAAACGCAATCAGCGACAACGCGATTGCAAGTGGCACTATCAACGCACCAATAGACGGCAAGAGATCGGACGTCGACCTGTTTCGCTTCCGCGCTCAAAAAGGCCAGCAGTTCGTGCTCGAGATCAACGCCGCGCGGCAGAAGTCGCCGCTGGATTCACACCTGACGGTGCTCGACGCGGAGGGAAGGCCAATCCCGCGCATCGTGCTGCAGGCGGTTCGACCAACCTACTTCACGTTCCGCGGCCATGACTCGATGTCGCTGACCGATTTCCGGCTGCACAAGTGGCAGGACATGGAACTCAATGAATACCTGTACGCGAATGGCGAAGTCGTCAAATTGTGGATGTACCCGCGAGGCCCTGATTCGGGATTCCTCGTGTATCCGGGCATCGAAGGCAATCGATATGCCTTTTTCGGGACGACCGCCATTGCGCATGCCTTGAACGAGCCTTGCTATATTGTCGAGCCGCATCCGCCCGGCGCGGCGCTTATACCAAACGGCCTGCCGGAATTCACGCTGTACTACGAGAACGACGATGACGGCTGGCGGAAACTGGGCGCCGACTCGCGCGTGGTGTTTACTGCCCCGGCCGACGGCGAGTATTTGGCCGCCGTCTCCGACGTGCGCGACATGGGTGGCGATGATTATCGATATGAGCTTTTCGTTCGCGCGCCGCGGCCCGATTTTCAAATCAAAGTCAATGCGCCCGACCTTGCGATCAACGCGGGCAGCGGCAAGGAGTTTTCAATCGTCGCCGATCGCGTTGACGACTTCGACGGCGAAATCAACGTCGAAGTCGCCGGCCTGCCGCCGGGCTTTCACGTGTCGACGCCGCTCGTGTTTCAAGCTGGCCAGACCACCGCCTACGGCACAATCACCGCGGATGGAAACGCCCCGGCGCTCACGGCCGAGAACGCCAAAAGCGTGATGCTCACCGCTTCTGCGATGATCAACGGTGAGAAAATCGCAAAGGAACCGGTGAGCATGGGCGAACTGAAACTGGCGGAGGCGCCGAAATTGCTCGTCCACGTTTTGCCCTTTGAACCTGCGTCGCCGGCGGCGGCCGCTCGAGAATCGAGCGGTCAGATTCCGGAACTCGTCATCGCCCCCGGCGAGACGATTTCGGCAATTGTCAAAGTGGAGCGCCGCGGATTTGACGGCGAGATTACGTTCGGCAACGAATACTCCGGCCGAAACCTGCCGCACGGCGTGTACGTCGACAATATCGGTCTCAACGGCCTGACGCTATTGCAAGGCGAATCGGAGCGGCAGTTCTTCATCACCGCGGCAAAATGGGTACCGGAAACAACCCGGCCCTTTCATCTGCGCGCCGCGGTCGAGGGTAATCAAACCAGCTGGCCCGTGATCCTGCACGTCCGCAATTCGGGCGAAGCCATTGCGTCGCCACAGGGCGCTTTCACCACATCGGCCGATGGCAACTGACGACCCGTTGGATGTCATTTCGCGCCCGATTCCTGCGATTCGTCGAAGAACGGAAACAGCTTCCGTATTTCGGCGTCGGTTGGTTGACGGCCGTATTCGCAGATTTCGAACGCTTCGGCGAATTTGACGCTCT
>DASXWB010000245.1:0-4168 GCA_036503915.1 Lacipirellulaceae bacterium
AAGACGCAGCTCGCGCGGATCGACATCACGAAACTCCGGTATGCAAACAGTGTAGCCACTTGGCGCTTATGCCAGCAATTCCTGGACGACGCGCGCCGGTTCCACGCCAGTGAGGCGCTGGTTGAGGCCTTGGAACTTGTAGGTGAAGCGTGCGTGGTCGAAACCGAGGAGGTGTAAGATCGTGGCGTGCAAGTCGCGCACGTGCACGCGATCGCGCGTGACGTTGAAGCCGAACTCGTCGCTTTCCCCGAACGTGATGCCGCGCTTGACGCCGCCGCCGGCGAGCCACATCGTGAACGCATTGGGGTGATGATCGCGGCCGTCGTTGCCTTCGCCCTGGACCATGGGAGTACGGCCAAACTCGCCGCCCCAGACGACGAGCGTGTCGTCGAGCATGCCTCGTTGCTTGAGGTCTTTGATCAATGCGGCGCTGGCTTGATCGGTCCGCTGGCAATTCTTTTTGATGTCGGCAACCAAATTGCCGTGCTGGTCCCAGGCCTCATGAAACACTTCGACGAACCGCACGCCGCGCTCCACGAGTCGGCGGGCCAAAAGGCACGTGGCGGCGAACGAGGGCTTCCCCGGCTCGGCGCCGTACAACTTCAGAACGTGCTCCGGCTCGCGCGAGATATCGATCGCTTCGGGCGCGCTGGCTTGCATGCGGAATGCCATCTCAAACGAGTTGATCCGCGTGGCGATCTCGGGATCTCCGACTTCCTCGAGGTGCTGCTGATTGAGCGAGTTGATCGCATCCAGCGATTCCCTCTGCAGTTGGGTGTCGACGCCCGGCGGATTCGAAAGATACAACACTGGGTCGCCGCTGGAGCGGAATGTCACGCCCTGGTAAACGGTGGGCAGAAAGCCGCTGCCCCAATTCGAGTTGCCGCCGCTGGGGCCTTTGGCTCCGGTGCTGAAAACGACAAAGCCTGGTAAGTTCTGCGACTCGGAGCCCAGGCCGTACAGCGTCCACGCGCCCAAGCTCGGCTTGCCGAACTGTTGCGACCCCGTGCTCATGAGAATTTGCCCGGGCGCGTGGTTAAACGCGTCGGTGGCCATCGATTTTACGATAGCGATGTCGTCGACGACCGTGGCCAGGTGGGGCAGCAACTCCGAAAGCTCGGTTCCGGACTTGCCGTGCTTGGCGAACTTGAACCGCGGCCCGAGGAGTTTGGAGCTGGGATTGATGAAGGCTGCCCGATAGCCCTTCACCAGATCGGCCGGCGGCAGCGTGCCATCATACTTCGCGAGCTGCGGTTTATTGTCGAACAATTCGAGGTGGCTCGGCGCGCCGGCCATGAACAGGAAGATCACGTTCTTGGAGCGCGGCGAAAAATGCGGCTGTTTCGGCGCAAGCGGATCGTTGCCCGCGGCAACCGCCGGCCGAACGCCGGCTAGCTGCCCGAGCGCGATCGCCCCGAGGCCCACGCCGCATTCCTTAAGGAACCACCGCCGGGCGAGGTCGCGCGGCGGCATATTTCGATAGAGATGATCTTGGCAGTTCATGGTTCGTGGTGAGTAGGTGAGTAGGTGAGTAGGTGAGTAGGTGAGTAGGTGAGTAGGTGAGTAGGTGGACGGGCAGCGATATCGAACGTACTCACCTACTCACTCCTTAGTAATCGTCTCATCCAAGTTCATTACGACGCGAGCCAGCGCCGTCCAAGCGGCCAGCTCTCCGAGATCGGTTCCCGCGGGCAGCTTCGAACGGAGACTTTCTTTGTCCTTTTCATCAGTCGCGATCAATGGCCACGGGTCGTTTCCGTCGCTAGTTAATCGTTGCTTTTGCTTTCCAAGGAATTCTTGCAACACTTGGAGCTCTTCCTCTTTCAGCTGGCGCGACAGGCAGGAGATAGCCACATACTCGAGCCGCTCGGTGTTGCTGCTGCCGCCCTCAGTCACCGTCTTCATTGCCAGTGCCCGCGCACATTCCATGAACAGCGGCTCGTTGAGCGTGGTGAGCGCCTGCAGCGGCGTGTTCGAACGGACACGGCGAGCGCAGGCGAATTCGCCGTTGGGCGCGTCAAAGTTTTGCAGCACGGGATACGGGACGGATCGGAAACGAAACGTATAAAGCGCCCGGCGATACCGGTTCGGACCGGTTTCGGTGATCCAAGTCTTGGGGCCGTAACTGGCGGGCGGCACGAACAAGAATTCCGGAGCCGGCGGAAAAACGCTTGGCCCGCCCAGCTTGCGATTCAACAGGCCGCTCGCGGCAAGCGCGATGTCGCGGACCGATTCCGCATCAACGCGAAACCGCGCGCCGCGCGCAAGCAGCCGGTTCGCCGGATCGCGCGCCAACAGCTCCGGTGTGACGCAGCTGGACTGCCGATATGTTGCCGAAGTAACAATTAGACGGTGCAAATGCTTGAGATCCCAATCACGGTCCATCAATTCGACGGCGAGCCAATCCAAAAGCTCCGGATGCGAGGGTGGCGTGCACTGCGTGCCAAGATCCTCGGCCGTCTCCACGAGTCCCGTACCGAAGTACGCTTGCCACACTCGGTTCACGATGCTGCGGGCCGTGGTAGGCGACCGGCGGTCCGCGATCCAGCGAGCGAAGTCGAGCCGGTTCGGCGGCGAATCGGGATCATTCCCTGAAAGTGTGTGCAGGAATGTCGGCACGCCGGGTGAAACTTCCTCTTTCGGTACAAGAAAGTTACCGCGATCCAGGCGGTGTGTCGGCCGCCTTTTGTCTCGCTCCTCGAGCGCTAGCTGAGTCGTGCCGCGCGGATGGCTTTGCCAGAGCGCCTCGATGCGGCGGTTTTCTTCATGCCATTCGGGCACCGTGGTTCGCCAGTAGCTGAACATCTTTGCAACTTGTTCAGGCGTTCGTTCGGAGGCCGGCACCTTAAGAATTGCCCGCAATTCGGCCGGCAGCGGATCAGCGACCGCGTTTTCCGCGATAGTCACCGCAAAGCGGAACCGGCCCAGGTTGTTGTTCTGATTGTCATCGCTGTTCCAGCCGCCGTGGTTTTGCGTGAGCTTGAATGTGAGCCGGGCGCCGCCCGCAGACTCCAGGGGTTTTTCCAGCACGAACACAGCGTTCCGCGGCACGTTGCTGCGGCCGCCGCCGATGTCGAGGCCCCAGGCCGTGAGCTGGTTGTCATCATTGGCGTATTCAATCGGGCCGGTTACGCGCCGCCTGTCGGTGCGGTCGTGAAAAATCTTTTCCAGCTCGCGCTCCGGCGGATTCACATCTGCCGTAACGTTGCTGAACTTCAACTCGGTTTGCTCCTGCGGTTTATCAAGCGCCGCCGCGTCGACGTCGAATTCCGTCAGCGCGCAAAGGCCGTTCGTCGCTCGGCCCGGCCCGCCGTGCGGCAGATTCGGATCGTTGAGGAGCTCCAGGCGCACGGCGGTGATTCGCGGCAGCTTCACATCGACTTCAAATTTGGTGACGGTGGTCGTCGGCGCGTAGCCAGCCGCGAGGATCGACCCGTCTTCCTGCAAATAGTGTTTCTGGTCACCTGAGGAATCGAGCTGCGGACGAACGACGATCCACTCCGGCTGATCGTCGCGCACCGTCTCCTCCCAGGCGGCCATTCGCTCGGCCCAATCCGGATTCTCCGATCGCAGCCGGTTTTCTATTTCCTGAATCAGGCCGTACGTCTGTTTCCACTCGGCCCGCTGCTCGGGCGTGTAGACCGTGATTTGCGCCTCGTGCGAATTGTTCAGGAACGCAAACATGCGGTAATATTCGGTTTGCGTGAGCGGATCGTACTTGTGGCTGTGGCATTGGGCGCAGCCGATCGTAAGCCCCAGCATCCCCTTGCCGATGGCGTCCATGCGATCGAACATCGCTTCCATTCGAAACTGTTCGGGGTCGATGCCGCCTTCCTCGTTGAGCATCGAATTCCGCAGAAAGCCGGTGGCCACATGCTGGTCCTGTGATGCGTTCGGCAGAAGGTCGCCGGCGATTTGCTCGATGAGAAACTGATCGTACGGCATGCCGGAGTTAAACGCGCTGACGACCCAATCGCGATACATCCATACGAAGCGCGGTTTGTCCTTCTCAAAGCCGTCCGAATCGGCATAGCGAGCCGCGTCGAGCCAGGCGCGGCCCCACCGCTCGCCAAAGTGGGGCGAGGAGAGCAGCCGCTCAACTTCTTGCTCGTAGGCGCTTTCGCCGGCGGCGTCCTTGAATGCCTCAAGTTCTTCAAGCGTCGGCGGC
>DASXWB010000246.1:0-2607 GCA_036503915.1 Lacipirellulaceae bacterium
GTAATCCGCGGGGATTTCCGTGAGCAGGAAGCGGTTCTCTGGTGGCGTGGCCGTGGAGACCCAGAGCTTTCGCCCGGCGCTCGGCGCGCCCAATTCAGCCGGCGCGGGCAAAGTCTCTTCGGCATCGCCGCGAGGCCCCTCCCCTGGCCTTTCCCCGCGAGCCGGGAGGGGAATGTTCGGGTCCACTAGCCCGTAGTCGCCGCCCAGCGGGCAACCGAATTTCCCGCCCACGAGTTGCTCCGCCAGCTCGCGTGCTTCCTCCGGCGGCACATGCAATTGCGTCACCAGCGAATTCATGAACCGCGCGCCGCTGGCCGACGTGTTGCGTGCCCGCATGTAACCCAACCCGTTCACAGCAGTGGCCACTTGCTTGCTCGACAGGTCGTCGATGAACAGCCGTGCCTGCGCCGGCCGCTCCGCCTCGACCATCGCCAACTGTTGCCCGACTTCCAGCAGCACGTCGCGCTTGAAGGAAAACAAAAAGAAGTCATCGGCCCTCCGCAGCCACAGGTCGAACAAGCCGTTGGTGCGGGCGATGCCTTGGTCATCAAACGGCCCGGCCGGACGGCCGAGGAACCGATCGAGCAAGTGCGGCCGCGGCCAGCCGCCGACATATGCGCGAATGAACTCACCGGTCGGGGCGTCGGCTTGCACTTCGCCCTGCCGCACGACGAGCGGCGTGCGAAAATCGCGCAGGCCGCCGAACAAATGCACGGGCTGGCCGGCCGCATTGAACACCAGCTCGAGTGAAGCAACGTCGCCCTCGATCGGCGCCACGCGCATCGGTGTCGCCGGTGCGAGCATGTTGATGAAAAACCCAAGGCTTGTCTGTGAATACTCGCTCAGCCGCACGTCGGCGGTGATGCGGTCCCATTCGGCACGGGCGGGCGACGTATCTCGCTTCAGCGCCAACGACAGCGGCGCGAACCGGCCGACTGAGGCGCGGATATTCCGATCAAACTCGTCAAGCCGGTCGGCTTCCGCGCGGGTAATCCGCTCCACGGTGACATCGGGAATCGGCACCATGGCGCCGGGAACACCGCGGATCGAATCGCGAAGTCGACCGTCCGAATGATCCAATCGGCTGCCATCGGTGCGCTCGCCAAAACCGGGCGGCAACAGGTCGGCTGCAATGAGTTCCTCCACTGTCTCGGCGTCTCGTCCTTCCACTCGTGCTGCGAGGCGAGCAAGCTCCACGGCGCGCAGTTCGCCGATCGAGCGCAGCCGGCGATCCAGTTCGACGCGATAATGCGGGCTGGCCAGGTTCTCGAAGAATGCGGCCGACGCGTACAAGAAAATCGTGTCCTCGCGCTCCAGCGGCACGGCGTCGCGAGCCGCTTGAAACTCGTCGGAGGCCGCGAGCGAAGCTTCGCCGCGGCCTGCTTCGTAAAACCGCTCAACGAGCCGGCGGCTGGTGGTCACGAGATGAAAGTCGCCGTCGATGGCATAGTACGACCGTAGCCGGCCGTCGAGAGAACCGATATACGACACATCCTGGTCGGCAATGCGAATGGTTTCCTCCGTCGCGCCCTCGTGCACGTCCATCGCGTCGCGGCGCTGATCGTTGAGATTATTGCTCAACAGCATGCTGTTGTTGGCGTGAAATAGGATGCCCATCGCCGCGCCGTCGCGCATGTACGGATCGAGTCCGATGATCGCGACGTCGCGCACCACGGTCGGGCCCATCACGCGCGCAAGACGGCTCTCGCCGACCGCGATCTGGCGCTGGAAGCGATCGCTGACGTCGTGGTTCACGCTTTTTTGGACCAGCATGTTGCCGAGGTCGCCCTGCCAATGCCGCGTGAAGTCGCGGAACCACAAATAATTCGGGAAGTTGCCGAAGCGCAGGTAGAAGCATTCGTGCGGAACGTGGCCGGCGATCGGTTCGATTTGAGCTGGGAGCTGCGGGCTGGGAGCTGGCAGCTCTTCCTGATCCCCTCTTCCGCTCGCTGGCCTGGTGGCGCGGAACTGTGGCGCGGGCAATTCAATCGTCGCTTCGTCATCGGACGCGAAACGACCGAGCAAGAGATCGCGCTCGACGTTGTTTTGATACGCTTCATTTGCCAGCAGCTGCGAAATCCACGGATCGCCCCACTGGATCCTGCGGATGAGGTACATGCCAGGTTCCGGCATGTCGCGGCCCAATCGCCGCGCCCACGTGGCCGTCAAAAAGTTCTCCACCAAGATTGGATACTCGGCCTGCCGAAATACCTCCTCATAGCGATCTTCCGTGGCTTCCCACCAATCTTCGAGCAGATCGTTGTACTGGCGCGGGTTGTACTCTGGACGAACTGTGAATTGCTGCGCCTCCGGCGCATAGAGCGTGACATCAAGCGGCTCCTCGCCGCGGAAAATGAAATAAAACGTCGCCTGCCACGGCGTCTGGATACCGAGAAAATTGCGCACCAAGCGCCGCACGGGCGCATTGTCGATGGCCGGATAAAAAACGCGGCCAGTCGCTTCCGTGACGGTAAACCGATCGTCGCTCCACGGATCGCCCGATGCGCCTTGCTGCAAGTCGACCGTAACGCGGCCGACGCCGAACGGCTCGCCGCGATACGCCTCGACACGAATTGCCGCGGGACAAGCCGCTACGGCGATCACCAT
>DASXWB010000247.1:0-3751 GCA_036503915.1 Lacipirellulaceae bacterium
ACGCTGTGGAGTACAGAAATTGCCCGGCATACTCAAGCGGAGGACGGCACCGAGAAACTACTGCTTACGCTTTCGGATGGTGGGCAGATTGAGTGCGTGTTGTTGAGGGAGGGTGTCTCAATGGTACGTGGCGGCAACGCGTCCCGCGACCAACGGTCACGACTTTCTGGCCGCAGGACGATCTGCATCAGCACTCAGGTTGGCTGCGGAATGGGCTGCGTGTTCTGTGCCAGCGGCTTGGAAGGTGTGATTCGCAATCTTACCACAGGCGAAATCGTCGAGCAGATGCTCCGGCTGCAACGGCTGCTCGCGCCGGACGAGCGGCTCAGTCATATTGTGGTGATGGGGATGGGCGAGCCGCTGGCGAATCTGGATGCCTTGCTACCGGCGCTGGAGGAGGCCAGCCGTGAGGACGGCCTGGGCATAAGTCAGCGGCGGATTACGATTTCCACCGTGGGACTGCCCAAAGCGATGCGGCGGCTGGCGGAGCGCGATCCGCGGTACCGGCTTGCCGTGTCGCTGCACGCGCCAAACGACGAGTTGCGGCGCCAGATCGTGCCCGTCGGCGAAAAGATTCCGCTGGCCGACATCCTGGCTGAGGCCGACCACTATTTCGATCGCAGCGGACGGCAGCTCACGTTTGAGTATGTGCTCCTGGCCGGCGTGAACGACAGCCCCGCGCACGCCAAGGAGCTGGCCGCGCTTTTGGCCGGTCGAACGGCGATCGTCAACGTGATCCCCTACAATCCTGTGGTGGGGCTGCGTTATCAGACGCCTAGCCTGGCAGCGCAGCGCGCGTTTCAGCACACTCTCAAGCAACGCGGAGTGAGCGTGCGTTTCCGGCATCGCAAGGGCGACGCGATTGATGCCGCGTGCGGGCAGCTGCGGCGCCGCGCTCAGCAAACGGTAGAACTTGCTCCAATTGCTACACGAGGGGGAGATGGGGAAAGGGGGAGAGGGGGAGGTACGGTTTGAACGCGAGTCTCCCATTCTCCCCTCTCCCCGTCTCCCACTCTTGATCGGCTATCTTGCTCTCTACTGCCAGAAGCGCACAACGCCCCGGGCGGCGCGAGCGCCATCACATCCGCCGGATGGCGACTTCGTAGAAGCCGATCGTTTTCACCGGGGCCTCGTCCAGGATGCCGTTCACGATACGCTCGATTCTCTGGCGCAGGCTCGCCAGGCTGGGATCCGCGAGTTCTTCAGTCGATGTGGCGCGCACGGCGGCAATCGTTTCGTGCCGAAGTCGATATTCATCGATCCTAAGCTGCTGCTCAATGGCTGCCACCTGATAGCGAGGCACGTTGCCGAAAATGCGCAGCCGTACTTGAGTGACGGAGCCGGTTTTCGGATCGCGCGGCAGTGACGTGTGAAACAACCCCAAGTCAACTTCGGCCAGGTGTGTGCTGAGCGCCGCGGACCGGGCCTGCGTGACGAGCGAATCGCCGTCGTAACAGCCGCAATTCGTGCTAAGCAAAAACGCAGTCAGCGCCAGCGGCACGCTCAGGCGGGTGGCTGGGGCAAGGCCCCAGTGATTTTCAGTGATTCTCGGGCGTCGCCCCAGCCACCCAATGATACGTGGCATCATAATCGGTTTCATCGTCACAACCGTCGCATTCGACGACTAAAGCTCTGGCAGCACACCAGACTCGCACACAAATATAGGTCACCGGTCGTCGTGGCCTTCTAATCTATCTTTTCAAGGGGAACTATGATGTTTGTCCGATGCGGCCGAAAACAGTTTCACTTAGTGGGCCGGCTAGCCGGCGCGCTCGCCCGCGGGTGGCTGTGCTCCTTTGCAATCGGGTGCGGCTCCGACCCGGCGTTTGAGTTCGACCAGCTTGATCTAGTCGCTGCCGAAGAGGAGCTGGAAGAGTTCCCGCTTGGCGAATATGCCATTCCGATTCCGGCGGGTGAAAAGAGCGCGGGCGGCGGGCACCCCAACCACAAGCGCATCCAAATGGATTTCAGGCTCTTCGCGCTGGTGTCGCCGCACGAGAAATCGAACCTGTCGCAAGCCTGGGAGCGACACCAGGGCACGCTCCGCGACCGCGTGATCCGCGTTTGCCGCGACGCGTCGCTGGAGGTGCTGCATGAGCCGGAGCTGGGCACGCTTAAGGCAAAACTCATGGACGCGCTTGCGGTCCACTTGGGCGAGAACATTCATCAGCTGTTAATAACCGAAGTAGTCACTCACGAGATCTGAACTACCGAGCCGCTTGCCATGAACTACGAAAAGCCTTACTGGAATTGGGCTTGCGAACCAGCCGTCCGCGCCGTGATCGCATTAGCAATTGCCTTGGCCGGCGGCGGAGCTTGCCTGGCAAGCGGTCATAGTGCGGCGTCGCACGACGAAGCCGAGGCGGACGTGGAGAGCGACGACGCGCTCGTGGCGAAGACCCGAGGCATCGAGATCGGCGAGTTCCGCATTCGGGCCTATTACCCCGTGCAAGCACAAAAAAGCATGGTGCGATTCGTGCTGTTCATCGCCGTCCCGGGCGAGCGATACGCCGACACGAAGCGCCTCGTGCACAACCGCCGGCACAAAATTCGCGATCAGGTCATCACGGCCACGCGGCTGGTGCCGCTCCTGGACTTCGACCAGTCGGATCTGGCGAGCTTCCGGCGCCGCATCTTGCTGCGGCTCCGCCGCACGCTGCCCGAACTGAAGATCGACGACGTATTCGTGGGCAACTTCGAGCTCAAGGTGCAGAGCTTGTAGCAATCTCCCAAGTCACTCCGGTGATGGCAACACCGGTGTGCCTGGGGCAACGCCCCAGTTTGCTGATATTGCTGGGGCGACGCCTCAAGCATTCGCGCATCTGCTCACTCCGGCGACAGCAATACGTCGTCTGCGCTTGACTCCAGTTCAAACTGCGGTGATTCGCTGCAGCCGCACTTGACTTCACAGCAGCCCGACAACTGGCGGATTTCCCACTTGCAGCGGCACGTTTTGACTTCGTAGCTCTCCGATTCCAATACGCTGACGCAGCGAACGGGTCCGCACTTGGGCGCGCAGCAACCGGCGGTAGCGGCGCCCGCGCACTCGTCGCATTCTTCACCGCAGGTGGCCAGGCTGCCGCACTGGCACTTCGCGCGGTGCCTGTTGAGCCAACTGAACAGCGTCAGCTTCGATCCGCCCGGCTCCCACGGCAGTCGAATTGCGGGAACGCAGACCTTTTCGCAACTCACCTTCCAGCATGATTTTTCTTCGGTTACTTCTTCTGTGGTTGGACAGCACACATCCTGCCCGTGACAGCAGCCGGCGCAGCGGGCGCCGTGGCCGCAGGCATCTCCGTCCAAGGCACAACCGCAGCCCGAGCACGTGAATTCGCCTGAATCGGGCGAATCGCCGGCCTCCGCCACTTCCATCATCTCGATGGGCGGAGTGGCGGCGTATAAATGCGCAGGGGCCGCAATGATTCCCGCTGCCATAAGCAGCGCGAGTCCGAAACGGCGTCTACAAACGCTTGTGTGCATAGAAATTAGCATCAGAAGTCGACCATGAAGCGGGTGCCGAGTATGTGGTAGTGGCCAAAGTCGACGCCGCCGGCGGCGTTGAGCGCATTGTCGTGGATGTCACCGTAGATGTAGTTGAACTGCATCCGCGCCCAGGGGTTCCAAAGCCAATTGAGTCCGAACGTGAAGCTTTCGCCGACGCCGCCCAGAATGTCGTCATCGGCGAGATCACCGTAGGACCATCGCGCGGCCACTTGCCAGGCGCCGCAGCCGCTGCGCACGCCGTCGTCGC
>DASXWB010000248.1:0-10667 GCA_036503915.1 Lacipirellulaceae bacterium
GGGCGGGAGCGGCGACGTCAGGATGACATCCACAAGCGAATTCTCTTTGACGCTCGTGAGCACAAAGCCGCTTACCAGTGGAAAGTTGTCCGGCAACCCTTGCACAATTTCGTGCTGCGAAACGAGCCGCGGACTGACCGCCGGATTCGGTTCATAGAACAGCGGCCTGGCAATGCGACGGGCCTCGCGCTGGTAGATCTTGGGCAGCGCATTGGCGTTGCTGACGACGTAGTACTTGCCCTTGGTGCGCTTGGCGATGTTCTGCATCACCTGGCTGCCCAAAATGCCGTGCGAGCCGACGGCCACGGTGGTGACCGTCACTCCGCCGTCGACGAGCGCTTGGAGCGTGCCGCCGGTGGGCGGCGTCGGGTCGCCGTCGCTGATGATGATCATGTGCTTGTTGGCGACTTCCGAGCCTAGCCGGGCAAACGCGACGGCGGCTTTCTTCATGCCAGGATCGAAATCCGGCATGTCGCCGACGCCCATGCGGTCGATGCTCGCGAGCATGAGCTGGCGATTGGGCCCGACGCGGATCATGCCGCCTTTCCTGCGACCCCACAGCCATTGGTCGGTGCCATTCCACGAAACCAGGCCGCAGAAGTCGCGCGGACCGAGCGCTTTGATCGCTTCCTGGGCCACGATTTTCTGCCAGAAGTTGGCCCTGGGAATTTCGCCCGCGTGCATGTTGAGGACCAGCGCACCCACCGGCACGACTTTCGCGCTTTTGATCTGGAAATCGACCGGCATGGCCTTTTCCAATTCCGTGTTTGCCCAGCCGCCGGCGCCAAAACTGTCCTGGCCGCCCATCATGATGAGGCCGCAGCCCAGCTCCTCGGTGTTTCGCACGAGAATGCGGATCTGCTCATCGGTAAAGCTGCTGACACTGCCCGCATCGTCGCCCCCCGAGCGCGGCACGTCGGCGAGGATCACCGTGTCGTAGTCCTGCAGATCGGCCAGGGAATTGAAAAGCTGGTTGCTCGGCTGAACGACGACCTCAAGCCCTTCATTGCGCAACCGCTCGACAAGATAGTCAAACGATCCGGCTTTTTCCCAGTTCTCAATGACCAGGACTTGGCCCTTGCCCTGCACATGGGTGAACGCCGTGGCCTGGTTATTCTGCGAAAGCGCGTCGGCTGCCGGGTCGTCGGGCACGAAGTGCGCTTCGTACGTGTAGAACGAGGGCTGGTTGATTTCTTCGCGGATGGTAAACACGCGCTTTCCCGGCTGAAGCTCGACGGGCTCATCGGCCAACGTCTCCTCGCGATCTCTGGCTTTTCGCACAACGCGCACGCGGCCGCGAACAGGCTTGGCTGTTTCGGTCTTGCCGCTAGCCGTATTGTTGAGCACGACGCGCAGCTCGAAGGGCTGATCGCGGCGGACGTCCGACGGCAGCGCAATGCTATCCACTGCAACTTCGCTCGCCTGATCGAGCGGCACGGGCAGCACGTCGATGCTCACGCCGGCATCGGCGATCGCGCGGGCTTCTTCGAGAGCATCGCCGATATTCTGATTGCCATCGGTCACGAGCACGATGCGCTTGGCGGCGTCGTGCGGGAACATGGCCATGGCCCGCTGCATGGCACCCGAGAGGTTCGTGAACTCGGGGTCAAGCAGGCTTTCCACGCGTGTCATGAGCTGGATGTCGAAGTTGACGGGCGGCACTTCGACTTCCGCATTGCGGCCGAAGACGATGACACCGGCCCGGTCCTCCTTCGCATCTCGACGGTGCTCGCGGATCGAAGCGTTGACGTAGCGGATCATGCCGACACGCCGCGACTCGGGGATGCTCAGCGATTGATCCAGCAGATAAATGACGGTGAGCTTGTCGGTCGTGCGCTGAAATTGCATCTCGGCCAGCGCGGCCACGATGAGCGTCACGACAAGCGTGCGAAACCCCAGCGCGCCCAGCCGACGCCAGCGGCCCAGTGCGCTCAGGCTGCGGTAGCTGTACCACCACATGGCCGGCAGAATAGCCAGCAGAAGCAGGTACCAAGGACTGTTGAAAACGAGCGACACCGCTGGATTGCACCCGTTCCGACCGTTTGTTCGCACGCGCCGCGAACCAAGATAGTTGAAAGGCGTGGCCAAGGAGACGGTCTGGCCTTTAGCCTACCCGTTTGGGGCCAAACTCTCAATCGCTTCGCGGCCATCCGGTTATTTCGCAGGTTCGGCCCGAACCAACCATTGCCTGGGAAGCGTACACACCTTTTTCGAGTGACAGCCGCATTTCGCGCGGTTATCCTGTGGGCAAAAGCCTTTGTTGTGTGCCAGGAGTGTGAACATGGCTCGGAAAATCGGTTCTTCGCGCCGCAAGTTCTTGAAGCAGGCCGCGGCGGCCGGCTCGGCATTCGCCGCGCCTCTCTTCGTCCGAAGCAGCGTTCTTGGACGGGGAAACTCGGTAGGCGCCAACGAACAGGTTCTTATCGGCGTCATTGGCGTGGGCGGCCGGGCCCGGCAGCTCATCGATCAAATTCCGGCCGGTGGGCGGGTTGTGGCGCTGGCGGACTGTTATCTGCAGCGGGCGACCGATGCGGCGAAAGAGCGAGGCACGAAATGGGCCGTCTACCAGGATTACCGGCAAATGCTCGACCGCGAGAAGCTCGACGCGGCCATTATTGCCACGCCCGATCATGCGCGCACGCTGCCGTGCATTCGCGCGGTGCAGGCCGGGCTCGATGTGTACGCTGAAAAACCGCTGACGGTTTATGTGCGGGAAGGTCGCGTGCTGGTCGACGCGGTGCGCAAACACAGCCGCGTGTTTCAGGTCGGCACGCAGCAGCGCACGATGGAGATTAACCGGTTCTGCTGCGAATTCATCCGCGAGGGAAAAATCGGCAAAGTGAAACTGGTTTCGGGAGTGAATTACACCGGTCCGCGACGCTACGAAGGGTTGCCCGAGGAGCCGATCCCGGCCGGCGATGATTGGAACACGTGGTGCGGCCCGACCGAGCTGCGGCCGTTCAATAGCCAGCTGCAATTCGCCTGGATGCAGTGGCGCGATTATTCGGGCGGCGAGATGACCAACTGGGGCGCTCACGGCGTCGACCAGATTCAATGGGCGCTGGGCAAGGACGACACGGGCCCGACCGAGCTGCGGCCCGAATCGCCGGGGCCGAATGGCGCCGTATCAATGCGCTATGCCGACGGCACGCTCGTGAAGTTCGAGCGAGCCAATGCGCCCATGGGCGGCGCCGTGTTCACCGGCAGCGAGTGCAAGATGGAGATTAACCGCAACCGCTTCGCCACCAATCCGCCCGACTTTGTAAAGGATGCGCCCGATCCGGCGGTGGCCGAGAAGTGGGAGGGCGACGGCTGGATCGCCCGGCCGCACATTCAAAATTGGCTCGATTGCATCAAAACGCGCGAGCGGCCCAACGCCGACGTCGAGATCGGCCACCGGTCGATCACGATTTGCCACTTACTCAACATCGCGCGCGAGCTGGGCCGCAAGGTTCATTGGGATCCGGCGGCGGAGAAGTTTGTAGACGACGACGAAGCGAATCAATTGCTGGATCGGCCGCGCCGCGCCGGGTTTGAGTTGCCAGTTGCTTAAGGGTAGCCCAGACACATTCCGCCAAACCGCGTCGCCAGCTCACAACTTTTATCGGAATGTGTCTGGGTCGCGCAGCGACAAGAGGTTGCCATTTAAAAAATCCATTTCAGAGGCACGCCGACGCACTCGCCCAGTTCATAGTACCGGGCAGAACTCGATTTCCAATCAACCGCGCGTTGAACCAGGCCGGCTTTAACCGGATTCAAGTGCATGTAGTCAAGCTTCACGCGTGCTTTCCCATCGGAATAGAGATTGAAGGGATAGTACTTTGCTTGCCAAAACGGATCGGAAAGATGGACTGCTTTTGCATAATTCTGAAGCAGTCCTCGCATCATCGCCTTGAGCTTCAAGCTGGATGTCTGCTTCCAGCTTTTCATAAACCGACTCAAGTCTCCAATTTCCGAAAACCAGACGATCGCGTGGACATGGTCAGGCATAATTACGAACCCACTGCATAGGCCGTGGTAAAGTTCGAGTTTCTTTGCAAGAATAGCGACAAGCGTTTCGCGCATTAGTTCGTGGTCGAGTAGCCGACGGCGTCGATAGCAGCTGAAGGTTACAAATTGCGCATGGCGATCGAAGTCGTAAATACGCCTGTGTGTCATGCCACAATTCTGATACTCCGATAGGCTGCCTTCAACCTCTTGTGCTTGGCACACGGACACTTTCCAGCGGAGCGTTTTGGAATGGAAGTTCTTTTGCGGAAAGTGTCCGTGCCACCCTTTAGTTGAAAAGGCCAGTGTCTATGAAATTCGGGATGAACCTGTTGTTGTGGACCGATCAGCTGCATGACGGCATCATGCCGGTCCTGCGGGAGCTCAAGGACACCGGTTACGACGGCGTGGAAGTGCCGATGTTCAGTTACGATGAAGCGCTCTATCGCACGTGGGGACAGCGGCTGGATGGTCTGGGGCTCGAGCGGACCGTCGTCACGATTCGCACGGAATCCGACAATCCTATCTCGCCCGACTCCAAGGTGCGCGCCGCGGGAATTGATGCAACCAAGCGGGCGCTCGATTGCTGCCGGGCCCTGGGCGCGAAATCGTTGTGCGGGCCGTTTCACTCGGCTCTTGGCCTGTTCAGCGGCAGCGGGCCGACGCGCGATGAATGGAAGTGGGGCGTTGAGAGCATGCGCGCGGTGGCCGAGCATGCCGCGACCGTGGGCGTCACGCTGGCCGTCGAGTATCTCAACCGGTTTGAAACCTATTTGCTTACATGTGCGGCCGACACGGCCCGCTTCATCTCCGACGTGAACCACCCGAACTGCCGCATGATGTACGACACATTTCACGCCAACATCGAAGAGAAAAACGTGCGCGACGCGATCAAGACCGCTGCGCCGTACACCGTGCACGTGCACATTTCAGAAAACGACCGCAGCACGCCGGGCCGCGGCGCTGTGCGCTGGCAGGAAACGTTCGACGCGCTGCGCGAAACGCGCTACGACGGCTGGATGGTCGTCGAAGCGTTCGGCTTGGCGCTTCCGGCAATCGCGGCCGCCACCAAAATCTGGCGGCGGATGTATGACAGCGAAGAGCAATTGGCGCGCGATGCACTGGAATTCATGAAGCGCGAAATAGACCAACGCGCGAGTTCACCGCGTGGACAGTAGAAGAACGTGTGGTAAAATTGATGGGGAGCAAAACAATGAACGAAGAGGAACTCCGCATTGCCGTGTTGACCGAGCCGTTCGAGCCTAAGCGACTCTATTTGAGCGATGGCACGACTGTCGACATCCCACGTCCAGGGACCATTGCGGTGGGACGCCGAACATCGGGCATTGTCATAGACGGGATGGTTCACACGATCTCAAATCTACATATCACGCGCATCGAGCCATTGGTCGCGACGGCCTCGTAGAGTCTCTCCGGCTAATATTTGCGTGCGTGGAACCCCAATGGTTCCTTCAAAGGCAATGAAATGACTAATTTGCAATCAGTCGCATGCTGTCCACGACGGCTAATCGCAGCAATAACAGTCCTCATTGCGAGCGTCACGGGCAATTGCCTCTTATTTGGAGCCGATTCGAAAGTTAGGGCCGGCGACGCTCCAAATTCGAATTCGAGCAATCCGACATCAAATGCTGATGACACCCGTGACCAAGATTTGACTTCATCGAAGCGGCCAGCGTCGGATTCCAGCGCAAGGCAAGAATCATTGAAGCCCATTAATATCGAACCCTTAGAGCAACTTGAGCGCATTGCAGCTGCGGTTTTGCGACAGGCCGGAAAAACCGAAGAGCGTACAAAAGGTAAGTATCACGAAATTACAGGGTTGTTTTGTTTTGAAGGGCGCGCGCCGGGCCGAGGCTACAAGGCTCCAAATCGTTTGGACTGTGGATGGCATGAATTTAAATTAGACCGTTCATGGCCTCATGAGGTATTTCATGTGGGTGAGGTACAACCGCATGTACGCGTCGTTGCGAAGCTCTTCTGGCGTGATCCGTTCGTTTTTCGAACTTCTTCGGTCGACTACAGTCGGCGACCGTCGACCCATGACTATGCAGATGGAGAAAGGGTTGAAGGAGAGCATCAATTACGACCGCAGCGTATTTGGGTAGAAGTCAAATTCCCGAATGACTGAGCCAGCGCCTGGATTCCTCCATACGTCGAACTTCGGACAAGCTATTTACAGCACAATCCGCTGCACGCGGTGGTTGTTCGAATCGAGCACGTGCAACCGGCCGCGGCTGTCGAGCACCAGTGCCCAGGGATTGAAGAGCTGGCCGGGACGGCGGCCTTCGCGGCCCCAGCAGGCGACCGATTCGCCGTCGAGCGTGAGCTTCTGCACGCGATGGTTGCCGTATTCGCAGACGTACACGTAGCCTTCGCCGTCGAGCGCCAAGCTGTAGGGATACGATAGCTGGCCCGGCTGTGTGCCGTGCGTGCCCCAGATTTTGACGACCTTGCCATCGCCGTCAAACACCTGAATGCGATGGTTGCAGGCGTCGGCCACCCACAGCAGTCCATCGGCATCCAGCTCCAAGTGCTGCGGGCGCAAGAACTCGCCGGGCTTCGACCCATGCCCGCCCCACTCGAGCAGGAATTTTCCGTCGGGCGAAAACTTTTGGATGCGATCAAATTCGCCGTATTCGGAGACAAAGTAATTTCCGGCCGCATCCCGCACCGCGTCGGTGACGAATCCGAATTCGCCCGGCCCTGGTCCCATCGTGCCGCCCAGCGTCGCCTCCTCGAGCAGCTCGCCCTTGGGCGTGTAGGTGAGCACGCGGTAATAATGCGTGTCAGCCACGAGCAAGTTGCCGTCCGTGCTGATCGTCAGGCCAGTCGGCCGGCCATTGGCATGCTCCGGCGTCCGCCAGCCGCGAATGAATTTGCCGTCCGCATCAAACACCTGGATCCGAGCCGTCATGTCGACGATGTACAGATGATCGTCGGCGTCAATCGCGATTGCCCGCGGCTTGCTGAACTGGCCGTCGCCTGCGCCCAGCTTGCCCCATACCACATCCGGCGGATCGTCGCTCGACGGATCGCTGGAGCAACCGGCGACCGTCGCAGCGAAGAGCGAGCCTGCCGCCAATCGGCCAAATTCACGGCGATCAATTCGGTGCGATTCAAAGCGCGGCATTAGAATCAGCTGGTGTGTTATTGGCGGGCAACATTCGCCAAATTGAATTGCGTCAAACGGCGCAGACTGCGGGCTGTTTGTCGCCCACCAGGCGTCAAAAGTTCAATTATATCAAGGTTTTACGTAATACCACAGGCGGCCGACGCGCTTGACCATCCGCTTAGCGGAGCGATATAGTTGATGATCCGCCGCTGGGGAAAACGGCCCGACCAGGCTGCTCGTTAGAGCCTATCCCAAAACCGCTCGCGAGCGGATTTTAGATAGGCCTCCGCCTCTTCGACACTCGCTTTGTGGCCGGTGCACTCTGCTGTTTATGCCGCCAACCGTTATTGATATTCGAAATGCGGAAGATAGTCGCGACATAGTTCATCGTGCTGTTCAAGCATTGGCGGAAGGCCAATTGGTCGCGATTCCCACGGAAACCGTCTACGGCCTGGCCGCTAGCGCCTGCCGGGCCGATGCCGTGGAGCGTCTGCTTCGCGCGAAGGGCCGCGCGAACGATGCCCCGCTTGCGCTGGCGATCAAGAGCGCCGAGGAAGCGGCCGATTACGTGCCCGACATGTCGCCGCTGGCGCGCCGGCTGGCGCGCCGCTGCTGGCCGGGGCCGATCACGCTGGTCGTCGACAATCGGCACAAGGAGGGGCTCGCGATGCAGTTGCCCGAGCGCGTGCGCAATGCGGTCACGCCCAACGGCACGCTCGGCTTGCGCGTGCCGGCCAACCACATGGCGCAGGACATTTTGCGCATGCTTTCCGGGCCGATTGTGCTCACGAGTGCCAACCGCAGCGGCCAGCCGGATGCCGTAACCGCAGAAGAAGTGATCGGTGCGCTTGGAGCCGACCTGGCGCTGGTGCTCGATGATGGCCCCTGCCGCTATGGCCAGCCGTCGTCGGTCGTGCGCGTGAATGGCAACCAATTTGAAATCTTGCGCGAGGGCGTCGTTGGGGAAGCGACACTCAGGCGGCTGGCCAGCCTGATGGTGCTCTTCGTGTGCACTGGCAACACCTGCCGCAGCCCGATGGCGGAATTGCTGATGCGCGCGAAGCTGGCGGAATTGATGAAGTGCAATATCGACGAGCTGGAGGACCGCGGCGTGGTCGTGATGTCGGCCGGCATCGCGGCGGCTCCCGGCTGCCCGCCGACGTCCGAGGCGTCGCAGGTGATGCGCGAGCACGGGCTCGACCTCACGCGCCACGAAGCGCAGCCCTTGACGGACCAGCTTGTCCGCCACGCCGACGTGATCCTCACCATGACGCAAAGCCACCTGCAGTCGATCGTCGAGCGCTGGCCGCATGCGGCCGACCGGGCGTTTCTGCTGCTGCCCGAGCGGCGCGACGTGGCCGATCCAATCGGGCAAACCGTGGGGGCCTATCGCGAGTGCGCCCAGCAGCTCTCGGCCGGCGTCCAGCATCATGCCGAGCGGCTGCACCGCGAGCTGTGCGGCGGCGTTAAGCCATAACTTAAAACAAATTGAACCGCCAAGGACGCGAAGAGCGCCAAGCAATGGATCACTTTGGACAAAAACCCAATTGTGGGAGGCGTCTCTGACGCCGATTCATCGTTGTTTCACAACCGATTGTGATATTTGAGCCGTCGTCGCGATCCCCAGATCGCTCCCATACCCGGTTTTTGTGCAAAGCAGGCAATACATCGATACGATAAGAACCAGTTTCAAAACCGGGGGCTAGCGCCCCGCGGCTGATCAGATCAGCCGGCGGGTACCCTCTGGGTGGCTAGCGTCCGGTTAATTAGGGCAGTTTTGAAACTGGTGCAAGTCATTGTGCATCCTTGGCGTCCTTGGCGGTTAATTCCGTTCCGTTACCGCTGTACCAGCATTTGGCCGCACTATGGCTGACAGAAAGGGCTGCGTGATGAAAGTTGCCGTTGCCAGCGACCATCGCGGATATCATCTCAAAGAAAAGGTGATTTCGCTGCTCAAGGCCAAAGGCCACACGGTGATCGACGAGGGCCCGGCGAGCGAGGCCAGCGTCGATTACCCAGACTTCGCAGCCCTGGTGGCGCGAAAAGTGAGCCGCGGCGAGGTCGAGCGCGGCATTCTTATCTGCGGCACCGGCATCGGCATGGCCATCTCGGCCAATAAGTTTCCCGGCGTGCGCGCTGCGGCCTGCGTCGACGAAGTCACGGCCGAGCTCAGCCGCCGGCACAACGATCTCAACGTGCTCTGCCTCTCGGGCGACCTCCTCAGCTCGCGCACGACCGAGCGGCTGGTCGAAATCTGGATGGACGCGGCCTTCGAAGGCGGCCGCCACGAGCGCCGCGTAGAAAAAATTCGCGACCTGGAAAAAGAAGCCCACATGGAAAAGCACTAGTTGCAGCTTTTCCTCCATTGAAATAGTCCGGCTCCCTCCTCCTTGCGGGGAGGGATGGGGAGGGGCGACTCCGCGCAAGCGCAAACCAGGCACTCGCGTTCGAGGTTATCTGCGAACTTGGGGCCATGGCCTAGCGCACCGCCCTGGGAACTGATCGTTTCATCGTGCCCGAAGCCCTGAAAGGGCGAAACACATAATCGCGGCCACAGCTTGGCCATGCCCCAATACTAGGCCCGGCATTCATACCCCGTTAAACTAGAATTCTCGTCGCGCAACAGGCCCGACCGTCTCGCTCCCTTCGCCCCGGGGAACCACTACAAATTGGAAGCACTCCGATGCATGACTACGAATGCCGCCCGCAAACTCCGACCTCGACTACGCCGACATGCTCTGAAAAAGCCGCCGATGCCGTCCGCGGCAGAAGCGAGACATTCGTGGCTTGGAACGCTCAAGCACTTGCGAACATGTACTGGCTGAATTTCTAAACGTTGGTGGGCTGTTGACAAATAGACATCAGTACAGTAAATTTCGCCCTGCGCACCTTGGACCAGAGTTATCTGTGTGGCAAAAATAAGGTCCGAGCGCGTTTGGATGACGCGACTAGGTGTCTTATGCCCAAGAACGCACGTCCGATCCCTGCCGACATCGGCGAACCGGACATCAACTATCCGCTGGTCGAAACGACGCGGCCTCAACTTTACCGGGCAATGAAGTACTGGGGAAAGAAGCCCCACAACATTTGGGCAGAGTACATTGAACGATACTGCCCGGCAGGCGGCATAGTCCTTGACCCGTTTGCTGGTAGCGCAGTCGCCGCATTCGAGACCGTGAAGCTAGGACGCAAGGCAATTGTCTTCGACCTGAACCCGCTTTCGTCGTTCATTGTCGAGGTAACTGCCAGCCCGTTTGACGAGCCAGCATTCCGCGCAGCGTTCAATCGAGTCTGCAAGGCGACGGAAGCCACCGATGTATACACCAAGCACTACATCAGAACGCGGAGCGACGAAACGGCAACAGTGCTCAACTACCGATGGGAAGCTGGCGAATTAGCCGGCGTAGCGGCGTTGTCGAACAAAGTTTATGCTTTCACGCGTAAAAACGGGCAGTGATGGAACCTGTCTGTTTTCGAAGGGAGTCTGGAATGCCTGCTATCGCGAAGAAAGCTCGGTTGTCGGTAAGGAATTGGCGTGAATACAACG
>DASXWB010000249.1:0-3853 GCA_036503915.1 Lacipirellulaceae bacterium
GCTCGACTTCAAACTTCTCCGGGTCGAATTTCAAGTTCGGCTCCCGAATCAGTTGCGCTTCGTTCGCGGTGACGTCATAGCGATAAATCCGCGCGGGCGTGTTATAGCTCATATAGACGTAGAACGTCTCCGTATCTTCCTGATCGCCGGAGAAGCCGTGAATCGAGCCGAAGCCGGGCCGCTCCACTTCACCCAGCGACTCACCTTTCAAGTCAAATACTTTGATCTCCGTCAGCACATCGACGAGGTATTGGGCGAGAATTCGCTCGCTCAGGATGCTGGCCCCATCAAGCGTGCCCTTTTGCGCCGGCACGACTTCCGTGAGATGCTCGCGGCCGGGGCGATCGATGTCCATCGCCACAATCCGCTTCGTGGGCGCATCCAAATCGGTGACAAAGAAAAACTTCTTTCCCTCGTTGCCAACGAATGAGAATTGATTCTCAAAATCCCCAATCAACTCGGTCCACGGCGCGTCGGCGGCGGCCAACGCTTCACGCACATAGACCTGGTTTTGCGGGTCGGTGCTGCGGTCGATCGAAAGCACCAGGTATTTACCGTCATCGGTCGGCCCGACCGAAAAGCCCCAGTCGGGATGGTCGGGGCGGCGGTAGATCAGCGTGTCGTCCTCCTGCTTGGTGCCGAGCTTGTGGTAGTACACCATCTGGTTGAGCGCCGCGGACTGGTATTGCTCGCCCGGCGGCGGCTCGGGGTAGCGGTTGTAATAGAATCCACGGCCGTCCTTCGTCCAATCGATGCCGCCGAAGCGGACCCACTTCAACTGGTCCTCCAGCAGCTCATTCTTCTCGATGTCGAGCACGTAAATCTGCTGCCAATCGCTGCCGGCGTCCGCACGCGCGTACGCCAGGTAGCGACCGTCATCGCTAACGGCAAAGCTGCGCATCGCCACGGTGCCGTCCTCGGACCACTCATTTGGGTCCATGAGCACTCGACCCTCGGCGTCATACCTCTCGGCAACGTACAAAACCGATTGATTCTGCAGGCCGTCGTTCTTGAGATAGAAATACTTGCCACCCTGCTGCGTCGGTGCAGAATAACGCTCGTAGTCGTACAGCTCGGTCAGCCGGCGGGCGATCGCCGGCCGTTGCGGGATCGCGTCCAAATACGCGCGGGCGACCTTGTTCTGCGCTTCCACCCACTCGGCCACTTCGGAGGACTCGCGCACGTCGGCCTCAAGCCAGCGGTACGGATCCTCCACCTTCACGCCGTGAAACTCATCGACCTCGTCGACGCGGCGCGTTTCGGGGTAGGTGATCTTGCCGTCGTTTTCGCTCTTCCTCGACACGCTGGACTCTGCCTTTCCAAAATGCCCGGCCGTTGACACGATGCCGACCAATAAGGCGCCGATTATCACAAAGCAACTTGTCTGTTTCATCGCATACACTCCCGTCGCTGCCACGAGCGCGTTATTGTGGACGACCCGCTTCCACACGCTAACAAGCCTAGCCTAATACCGCAAGCGCGTCGCAATTATCCCATGGTCAGCCAAAAGCAATTCGAGATCGATACGACCGGCCACCGCCACATGCAGGATATCGCGGAGCACGTCTCGCGCATCGTCACCGAAAGCGGCATCCGCGCCGGGATCGCGCAGGTGTTCAATATCGGCAGCACGGCTGCAATTGGCACGATCGAGTTCGAACCAGGACTGGAGCGCGATCTGCCCGAGCTGCTGGATCGGCTGATTCCGCCCAACCGCGAATACGGCCACAAGCAGGCCTGGCAAGACGGCAACGGCCATTCGCATCTTCAGGCCACGTGGCTCGGGCCATCGGTGAGCGTGCCGATCGCCGAAGGCCGTTTGGTGCTGGGCACCTGGCAACAAATCTTTCACCTGGAGTGTGACGTGAAGCCGCGCCGCCGCACGATCGTCGTGACCACAATCGGCGACTGAGAGAAATCTAATTCTTCAAAGGCACCTAACAAAATGAAACTGCGAAGGACGCCAAGCGCGCCTAGAAATCCTAACAGCCGATTGTCTTAGCTTGGCGTTCTTGGCGTTCTTGGCGGTTTAATTCATTCTGTTAGACGCTTTAAATCTGAGTTCGATTGAGAAGCGGGGCGACCAAGTCGCTCAGCTCGCGCTGCACCTCGGGCTTTCGGCCGCCGTGCTGCTTGAATGGCAACAGCGTTTCATTTAGAGAAACGCAGCGAACGCCGATCAACGAAACTTCGGCCAAGAGTGGCTTGCTTTGGCCAACCGTCGCCGCCTGGATATGTGACTCGCGCCACGACCGCGGCGTGCGCGCACCGCGAGAAAGTTCGATTGCTTGTATGTGCGGCTCGCACACTGGAAGCAGATTGTTCGTGATGAACTCATTCCAGCCATGCCGCCGGGTATAAACCAGGAATCGCCTGCCGCGATTGCTGAACCGGAACCAGGCCGTCCTCATCAGCCACCATGCGACGAGCGGGATGGCGAGCGCCATCAGCGCCGGCACAAGCGCCGCGAGCAGCAGCCGCGTCAGAAGGAAACGAAGGACACGCATGTTTAAGCATAGGTTACAGCATGGCTAGCTGCTCGCGCTGCGATAACTCAAAAGTGCCCGCTGAAATACCCAGCGGCTGGCCACGAGGCTGACAATCGTTGCGGCAATCGCGAACAATGCCAGGTACGCATACTCCGGCCGCAGCGGTTTGGCCAACATTCGAGCCGGCACATTCACCACCAGCAGAATGGGAAACACGAACGTGCAGATGACGCGCAGCCAGCCGCCGATCGGCCCGCTGTAAATTTCCATCGGGTAGCGCGAAAACGTGGTGATATAAAACCAAAAGTCATAAATCGACGTGTTGCGGCCGAGCCACACGCTCGCCGCCGCGAGCACGATCGTCAGGCTGTAAAGCACGCCAACGCCCGCCGCAACGTATAGCGGGTAAAGCACGACCTGCCATATCGTGAGCGTGAACCCTTCGACGCGCGGCAGCGCGTAGACCATCAGCACGGCGGCCACGGCGAAATTCGCCAGCGATGCCCACTCGATCCGTCGCAAGGAGATCAAAAACTGCGTGTCGATCGGCTTGAGGAGCGCGAAATCCAGTCCTCCGGTGCGGATCAGCTCGCTGAACTCGTCGGCGTTCGTCATGAAAAACATCTGCACGATGCTGTTGATGAACATGCTCGTGGAGATGAACACGAAGAACTGATACTTGTCCCACGCCCCGCCCGCGGTACCGTCGCCGCCGATCTGATTCGTATATTCGAAGATTAGCAAGTAAAAGGCGACATTCATCATCACCCAACCGAACGATGAGATCGTCTCGATGATGAAGTTCGCCGGGAACATCATGTCGCGCACGAGACTATTGCGCGCGAAGGTGAGGAAGACGCGGAAATAGGAAGGGCGCTGCGGCATGGATGTTCGATGTGTGATGTGAGATAGAAGATGTCAAAAGCCCATTGTGCGATGCCGGCGAGCTCTGACTTCTTCTATCTTACATCGAACATCTTACATTCCTCATCCGCCAAATCCACTGTACCGTCGAATGCCCCGCGCGTAGGTAATCCGACACGCGGTGATGAAGAACACCACCCAAGCGCCCTGAATCGCCAGGCCCCACCACAAGTCAGGCCCACTAATCTTCTGGAGGAACACCGCCGCCGGAAAGTATGCGAGGTATTGCAGCGGGATGATTTGCACGATCGTGTCCCACGGCGCCGGCAGCATGTCGAGCGGGAACATGTGACCTGAGAAGAAAAAGTTGAACAGCATGTAAACGAAGAGCAGCGAGCTGATCTCCAGGAACCAGAAGCCCACGAGGCCCATCGTGGCTTCCAGAAAGAAACCCAATAGAAAGGCAAGAATAAGTGACGTTATGTAGGCGAACATCACTT
>DASXWB010000250.1:0-1705 GCA_036503915.1 Lacipirellulaceae bacterium
CGGCATCGCGCCTCCGCAAAACTATCACCAATTCGTGGTGATGTGCCTCGACCGGCAGACGGGCGAAACGATGTGGCAGCGCACCGCCGCCGACGTCGTTCCGCACGAAGGGCATCATGAGACCAATACGTTTGCATCTTCATCGCCAATCACCGACGGCCACCATGTGTACGCGTTCTTCGGTTCGCGCGGCATTCATTGCTATGACCTGAACGGCAACCCGATCTGGGATAAGGACCTGGGCGACATGCGCACGCGGTTCAGCTTCGGTGAAGGCTCGTCGCCCGCCCTGTTCGGCGACACGCTGGTCATCGTTTGGGACCATGAAGGCGGCTCTTTTATCGTCGCTCTCGACGCTCGCAACGGGAATGAAAAATGGCGACAGCCGCGCGACGAAGTGAGCACGTGGTCGACGCCGCTGGTCGTCGAAGGCGGCGGGCGCACGCAGGTCGTCACGAGCGGCGACAATGCAATTCGAAGCTACGACCTGGCCAACGGCGAGCTGTTGTGGCAGTGCGGCGGCCTGGGCTCCAACCCGATTGCCACGCCCGTCGTGAACGAGGGCATCGTGATTTGCATGACGGGCCATCGCGATCCGGCGGGCATCGCGGTTCCGCTCGATGCCCGCGGCGATGTGACCGACAGCGAAAAGATCGCCTGGCGGATCGACGACACGCCGTATATCGCTTCGCCGGTGCTTTACGACGATTTGCTTTATTTCACCAAGGGCCGCGACGCGATTCTCTCGTCTGTGGATGCGAAAACCGGCGAGGTTGTGATCAATCAAAAGCGATTGCCGGACTTGAGCACGCTGTACTCGTCGCCCGTGGCGGCCGCTGGCCGGATTTACATCGCCAGCCGCGAAGGCAACACCGTCGTTCTCAAGCACGGACGCGAATTCGAGGTGCTGGCCACGAACCAGCTGGATGAGCAAGCGATCGACGCAACGCCCGCCATCGTCGGCAACGAGCTCATCCTGCGCGGTCAAAGCCATCTTTATTGCATCTCGGAACAGTAGCTCGGCAAGCCGATCGGACGAAACCATCCGCAACCTCGGCTGTAATACAGCCGTTCGCTGCGCCGACTTCGCCGCTTCGCTTACTTACAATCAATTCTTCGTACCGCGCGTAGCAAATCGCTATAATCAGATCTTCGTAGGTGCGTGTCCAATTCGCCTCCGGCGATGGCATCGGAGTCTGCTTCCGACCTGTGGAGCAAGTGGGTAGCGTTGCTTTGCTGGCTTGCTGAGGTGGCTATAGAAACGCTAATTCAACCTGTGCGGAAAGTTCGCGGTCCGTCCAACAAAGGAGGCGAGGCCAAAATGTGGCTGGGCGTTCGAGGGTTACGGATTGCCGGGCTTGGTGTGAGAGCCAAGAGCCTCATTCGAGCCAGTGCCGGCGGTGGCTCGCGCACGCTTCTGGTTCTAGTTATGGCCGTTTGCGTGGCGCCCGCTGACCCGCTCCTGGCACAAACCCAGTGGCAGAACGCCGGCAGCGGAGACTGGATGGAGCCAACGAACTGGACGGCCGGCGTGCCAACTTCTACGACGGACGCGATTATCACCAACGGCGGCACCGCCCTATTGACGACGGCCGGCGTGCAAGTTCAAGACCTCATTCTAGGCGACCTTGCCAACACGAGCGGCGGGTTGTCAATCACGGCCTCGGGAGGCTCCACCGGCGCTCTCAGTGGCCGCGACCTCATC
>DASXWB010000251.1:0-2254 GCA_036503915.1 Lacipirellulaceae bacterium
GGCGATCGCCTACATACTCAATCGCGGCGAATACGACCAGCGTCGCGATCAGGTGGCGCCGAACACGCCTGCGGTGCTGCCGCCATTCCCGAACGATTTACCGCGCAACCGGTTGGGCTTCGCCAAATGGCTGCTTGAGCCGGATCATCCACTCACCGCTCGCGTCACGGTGAATCGATTCTGGAGCGAGATCTTTGGCACAGGACCGGTGAAGACGGCAGGCGACTTTGGAGTTTCCGGCGAGTTGCCATCGCACCCGGAGCTGTTGGATTGGCTGGCCATTGAATTCCGCGAGTCAGGCTGGGATGTGAAGAAGCTGTATCGGCTGATCGTGACCTCGGCCGCGTATCGGCAGAGCGCCGCGGTCACGCCGGAGAAATTGGAAAAGGACCCGGAGAACCGGCTTTTGTCGCGCGGGCCGCGCTTCCGTCTGGATGCCGAGATGGTTCGCGACTACGCCCTGGCCGCGAGCGGGCTGTTGTCGAAAAAAATTGGCGGGCCGAGTGTGAAGCCGTACCAGCCGCCGGGCGTTTGGGAGGCCGTGGCGATGATCGGCAGCGACACGCGGGATTATAAGCAGGATTCAGGCGAGTCGCTGTATCGCCGCAGCATGTACACGTTTTGGAAGCGTTCGGCACCGCCGGCATCGATGGAAGTGTTCAACGCGCCGAGCCGCGAGAACTGCACCGTGATGCGCGAGCGCACGAACACGCCGCTGCAAGCCCTGGTGACGCTCAATGATCCGCAGTTCGTCGAAGCGGCGCGGAACTTGGCGCAGCTTGCGGTAAAGGACAAGACGCAGGCGGACGAACGGATAAATTTCATTGCGGAAAGGTTGCTGGCGCGGCGGCTGCGTCCGGAAGAGCTGAGCGTTGTGCGAGGGTCGGCGCAAAAGTTCAGCGAACATTACACGGGCCATGTCGATGAAGCCGTGAAACTAATTACCGTCGGCGAGTCGAAGCCCGACGCCTCGATTCCTCCGGCGGAACTGGCCACCTGGACGATGGTTGCCAATCAGCTGATGAATTTGGATGAGTTGTTGAACAAATAACTGGCAGGTCAGGCTTTCCAGCCTGACGAATGCAGGTCAGGCTGTGCCTGACGCATCGTTTTTTATGTCAGGCGTAGCCTGACCTACAGCCATGAACCAATTCGACGAATTCCGGCTTAATCTGACGCGGCGGCATTTTCTCGCCACCGGTTCGCATTTGCTCGGCACCGCGGCGCTTGCCTCGTTGGGGCTGTCGGGCGGCCACAAGGCTGCCGCCAGCACAACCGAAACAGCCGTTACCGCTGCCCGCACTCACTTCGCGCCCAAGGCGAAGCACGTGATTTATCTGCACATGGTCGGCGGCCCGTCGCAGCTCGACTTGTTCGATTACAAGCCCGTGATGCGCGAGTGGTACGACAAGGACTTGCCCGAATCGGTGCGCATGGGCCAGCGGCTCACCACGATGACGAGCGGCCAGGCCCGTTTTCCCATCGCGCCCTCGATGTACCGCTTCGAGCAATGTGGCCAGTCGGGCATGTGGATCAGCGAGCTGCTGCCCTGGAAAAAGAAGATGGCAGATGACCTCGTGTTCGTGCGCAGCATGCACACCGAGGCAATCAATCACGAGCCGGCGATCACGCTGATGCAGACTGGGAACCAGATCACAGGCCGGCCTTGCCTGGGCGCATGGTCGTCGTACGGCTTGGGCACGCTCAACAACAACTTGCCGACTTTCGTGGTGATGGTCGCCCGCAGCACGAACACCGAGCAGGTGCAGGCCATTTCCGCGCGGTTGTGGTCGAGCGGTTTTCTGCCGGGCGAGCATGCGGGCGTGAGTTTCCGCACGGCCGGCGACCCGATCCTGTTCATCAACGATCCGCCCGGCGTGCCGCGCGAAATACGCCGCGCGAGTCTCGACGGGCTCAACGCGCTCAACGACATGAACTATCGCCAGGTGGGCGACCCACAGACGCACACGCGCATACAGCAATTCGAGCTGGCGTACCGCATGCAGGCCAGCGTGCCCGAGTTGACAGAGATTTCAGCCGAGCCGGATTCAACGTTCAAGCTCTATGGCGACGCGGCGAAAGAGCCGGGCACGTTCGCCAACACGGCCCTCTTGGCGCGCCGGATGGTCGAGCGCGGCGTGCGTTTCGTGCAAATCTATCACAACAATTGGGATACGCACGCCAACGTCGCAGGCCGGCTGCCCGAGCAATGCCGCGACGTCGATCAGGCCTGCTACGGATTGGTGCAAGACCT
>DASXWB010000252.1:0-3752 GCA_036503915.1 Lacipirellulaceae bacterium
TGTCTTTGCGGACGCGCCAGCCTTCGTACTCGAAACGGCCGGTGGTGGCTGCGACCTGCAGCTCTTTGGCGGGCTTGCCCTCAGCCAGGTCCTCCGACGTAAAAAACACGGAAAAATGCTGGCCAATGATCTCATCGGCCGTGTAGCCTTTAATGCGTTCGGCCCCGGCGTTCCAAGTGGCAACATGCCCCTGGGTATCGAGCATGAAAATGGCGTAGTCCCTCACGCTCTCTATCATCAAGCGCAGCCGCTCTTCACTTTGACGGAGCTTCTCTTCGGCTTGCTTGCGCTCAGTCAGGTCGCGCGTGATCTTCAGAAAGCCGCGCAATTGGCCGTCGCCCGTCCGCACCGCGGTAATGACGACGTTGGCCCACAATAACGAGCCGTCCTTGCGCACGCGCCAGCCTTCGTCTTCGAACCGGCCGCTCGCTGTTGCGCGCCGCAGTTCCTCTTGCGGCCACGCGCGGTCAATTGCCTCTTGCGGATAGAAACGCGTAAACGGCTGGCCGATGATCTCGGCCGCGGCGTAGCCCTTGATCCGCTGTGCACCCGCATTCCAACTTATGACAATGCCATCCGGATTGAGCAGGAAAATGGCGTGTTCCTGAACGTTGGCCACAAGCTCGGTGAAATGCTGCTCGACCTCTTGCAGCGTGTAATCAGAAGCCGATTGGGACCGTGCCGAATGTGGGCCAGGATCTTCGTGCATAATTGCGTTCGCGAACTAGAGCGTTGGCGACGCCTCAGTGTGGCGGAGCTTGGCCGTGCATTCCCTGGCGCATGCCATTATGCAGATCGGGCCGACGAGCGCCAACCGTCCGGCGGTCGCTTTGGCAACGACATATCGCGGTCAAAATCCGTCGATTGGCCAAACTTAGAATGCAGCGCTCCCAAGAGTGGGAGGCGCCAGCTCAAATGTTACCTAGCGAAGTTCAGGAGCCGCCATGGCGATCGATACGCGATCTTCGTTCAACTTGAACCACTCGTGCTCCACGGCCTGCTGAACATCGGTAACATCATGCCTTGTAAGTGCTGCGATTTCACCTACCGACTTGGAAGTTTTGGCCCGAAAGAGGTCATCCCAAATTGTGGCGCGCAGTTCTTCGGTATTCATTCACGGCCTCTTTCGATAGCTTTCAAATAACTGCCGTGCTGTGGAACTTAACTCGTGGAATCCGACTTGTCGCCATCCGTCGATGGCGGCGTGCTCCGATTTGCCGCCGCGCTCTTGGAAGCCTGTCGGCGTTTCCGCTTGTCCTCGGCCTTTCGCTTCTTTTCGAATTCGCGCTGGCGCTTTTGGAACGTGTTCGGATTCTTTGCCATGAGGTTCCTTTACAACGGGAGTTGGATCAACTTTAGCCGAGGTCTGTGGCCCCGGCTGAACGCGGTTTCAAAACATGGGGCAGACATTCCTGTCTGCCAAAGAAGGCACGCCAAGAATGCCTGCCCCACGGGGTTATGAAATGGCTTCTACTGGCGATTAACGAACTTGTGACCGCATTTGCAAACCTTGCTCGTGACATGGGACTTCGCGCTGCAGACGGGACACGTCTTGTCCCAAGTCCGTCGCTCGGGTTTCTTCGTTTTCGGCGCCGCCGCTTTTGCCGCCCGAAGTCGCTCTAGCCGAGGCCCATCCGCTTGATGCATCGCGCACTGCGGGTGAACGCCGCCCAATGAATACGACGCTTTGCCACACACCGGGCAAAGATGCTTGGGAGGCGGAGGTACAATTAGCGCGGACTTTTCACTGCTCATGGTGCATGACCGTTTGAAGTTGCCGGCAAGTCCGTTCCGTTTCACCGCGAAGTGGCGTCTTCGAGCACTTCGCCCAGCAAATAAACTGGCCGCGAGGTGAATCGCCCCGCGGCCAGTTTTGTTTCATTTTTTGTCGGACCGATTTATCGCCGGCCGTAGCTCCCGCGGCCGCCGCCGCCGCGACCACCACCATAGCCGCCACCGCCACCGCCACCTCCTCGTTCTGCCTTGGGACGGGCCTCATTGACCGTCAAGGCACGGCCGTCCTGCTCGGTGCCGTTTAAACCCTCGGTCGCCTCACGGGCGGCGTTATCGTCCGCCATCTCGACGAATCCAAAGCCCTTGCTTCGGCCCGTGTCCCGATCTTGAATCACTTCAGCGCTCCGCACGGTGCCGTACTTGGAGAACATCTCTTCAAGTTGGGCGCCGTCAACGTTGTAGCTTAGATTGCCTACATAAAGCTTCTTACCCACGGAAATACTCCTACGAAAACAGTCCTCACTCAGGACAGAGCCGACCCCTCACGAAAACTTTCCGGGTCGAGGCGAAAGGGACCAAGGTGGTGGTCCGCCAAGTGGGCCTGGCGAGAGAGAATGAAGCAGGCCGATCTACAAAAGAAATGCGTGCTACCTTCGCGTCGTCAAACCGACTGCACTACAGTATACGCGAAATGCGCTGCCGCGGATAGGAAGGAATTGCCTGGATTGGTCGACTTGCGTAAATATATTCACTTGAGCGAAAAACAGCGGATTTCCACGCATCGTCTCGCAGGGCAGGCGACGCCACGGACCGTCTGCCCGTGCGGCAAACTTCAAGCAGCCGATTCATTTCCGCGCGCGGCCGCGGAGCGCCCCCGTCACGGCGCGTGGTGATGCTCGATGTCCGGCAAGCCGTGCCGCTGACGGAATTCGCCGATCTTTTCCATCCGCTGGTGGAAGTGATCCAGGGCTTGCTGCTCAAGCCGGTCGGCTTCCTGGAGCATACTCTCGTTCCCAGTCTCTTCGCCCAAGGCTCGCATTCTCTCGACCGCTTCCATCCGCCTGGTCAGTTTCCGCGTTTCGTTGCGCAATTGCCGGGCCGCCGCATTCTCGGTACCGGTCAGCTTGCGGGTCAATTCATCCACGTTCTCGTTGGTTTCGTTATGAAACTCGTGGGAATCATCGAGCGATTCGTGGGCATCATCGTGCGAATGGTCAGCGTCGTGTTCGCCTTCATCGGCGTCGTGAGCAGCGTCGTCGTCGTCGCCATATTTTCGGTTGATCTTTTCAATCTGCTTGTCGTAATGCGCCTGGGCCCGCTCGTCCATGTCGTCGGCGACCTGCTTGAGGTGCTCGTTGCCGTTACGATCGCTTACTTCACGAAGGTGATCGGCAACCCGTTGGCGGTGTTCCAGCTTCCGCTGTTCTCGCGCATGATGCTTCGTCCAGGGCTCTTCGCTGTCGTTGTGAACGTGCTTCTTTACATTGTGCTTCGTAGCAAAAGAAGGTTTCGTTTTGCCACGATGGGTTGACCCTGAACTGGACTTGCCGCCACCGCCATGGCCATGGAAGCCGGAACCCCCTTGGTGGCTCTTTCCGCCGCCGCCCTTCGAACCACCGCGGCCACCTTTCGCCCACAACGCGTCGCCAGACATGAGGACAATCAGAGCGGCCAGCATCAAACTGATATGGGTATATCGACGCATAGAAACCTCCCATGAAAACAGACACCATTGACCGCGGCATCCCCGGAACCGGGCTATCAGAAGCGCGTTCAACAAAAGGTCGCAGCCGCTTAGAAAGCCTACTGCGCCGCGGCCCGAAGTCAATTTTCCACGCTGTGCCGAAGATGTTTCGCAGCTTGAACTTACACCGCGCCGCCTATGCCGCCTGGAAGGGCGACGGGAAATCGTCCGGCTCGGCGGCAGCCTCGCTTGTCGCGGCGATGGTGGCGCGGCCAGTCGGGAACGGTGCAAATGACGGCAGCGGCGTCGGCTTGCGCTTGAGTGCATTTCTGTC
>DASXWB010000253.1:0-2003 GCA_036503915.1 Lacipirellulaceae bacterium
GATTTATCTATGTGATGGGCGAATCGGCCGGGCTGACCGACTTCGCCCATCACATAGATAAATCGCGGCGCACGTTCCACGAGAACCAGCGTGACCTGCACGCCGGGCACGGTGGTGTCATAGCGGGCGTCGATTTCCTGCTTGGCTTCACTCAGCGTTAGCCCCTGTACAAACACGCTGCCCAGGCCCGGCAGCTGCACGTCGCCGGCCGGCGTCACCTTCACCGACAGCTGCCGGCCGCCGAGCGTGCCTGCGCGGCTGTCGACTGTGTCCAAAAGATCTTCCAGCTTCGTGTTCACCGCGATCGGCGTGACGGTGATCGTCGGCTCGCGGAAGAACTCGGTGTAGCGCTCTTCAAGCTCGTCGCGCAGCGACTGCAGCGAGCGCCGCGTGGCCCGCACCTCGCCCACCAGCGGCAGCGTGATCGAGCCGTCCGGCTGGATGACCAGCTCGCGCGAGATGTCATCGCCGGCCGTGCCCGCATTGCCCGCCTCGCCACTGGCCGCAGCAGCGCCTGCGGTCAGCGATTCGATGCGAATCCGGTCGCCCACTTGCAGCTCGTACGGGCGCGAAAGCTCCTCGCGCGTGCGGCGGTAGTACACGGCCAGCACGTCGCCTTCGCGCAGTCGATACTCGGGCACATGCGGCGTGCGGGCATGACCCACGTATTCGCCCTGGGCAAACTCCTGCCAGGGAATGCAGCCGCGCGCATCCCAGCCGACCTCGCTGCAGGCCGGATAGCCGCAGTGCCCCGTGGCGCTGTCGACGCCCCAAATCGCATACGGCGCCGCCGGGCCAAGCGCCTGGCACAGCTGCACTTCGCCGTCGTCAATAGCTGCGCGGGCAATCGGCTGGGGTGCCACTAGCTCCGCCAGTGCCACAGCCGAATCGGCATTTGCGGAGCCATCGAAATCCGGTTCGCCCTCGCTTGCGGCACCAATCGAGCGCACGCCAACAAGCGCTACGGCCACAAGCGCGGCCACGAACCATCGTCTCCAAGCGTTTTGTGCCCGTCGCATCGAGTTCACCGTATTTGCGGTTGGCTGGGCAATGGCGGAGCAACAAACGGCAGCGCTACGTGTGGCTGGGCGGATTGTTGCGGCGAACTGTCCGCGCGCTCAAAACGCGGCAGATGCAGCGACCTGGCCGCGTCGAGCGTCTTTTTCCACGGCGATTTTCTCGGTGCCTCGGCCACAACTGCTTTGCTCGTGAGCGGCAACGGCTGCGCCACACGCGCCATGTCTGCCGGCGCAACCCATCTCACGCCGACGCGCTGCGAAACGGCCCCGGCGGCCCGCTCCCCGGCCGCCAACCTCTGCGACTCTTGTTCATTGGCCGCCGACTGCCCGTGCATGCCGAGCTTCCGCTGGGCGACGGCCAGGTTGTGGTACGCCGTGGCGTTGGGCGCGAAATCGATCGCCCGCTCGAACAGGCGAGCCGCCTCGGCGGGCCGGCCGGTTTTGCACAACAGCACGCCAAGCTCGTTCGCCGCCAGATGGTTGTCGGGCCGTGCCGCCAGGGCGGCCGAGAACATCGCCGTTGCGGTTCGCACGTGCTGCACGTCATCATCCGTGAGTTCCGCCAGCCGGGCGTTGATCTTTCCCAGCCCGTGCAGAGCCATCGACCCGGTTTGCTCACCCGCCACAGCAATCGCAAGTTGCCGCTCGGCGTATGCAGGATAAAGAGCCGCCGCCTCGTGCAATGAGACGTTTTCGTTTTGATACTGAAGCACCGGCGTGCGATGCGATGAGGCAATGAGCCACACATTCACCTCGCCTTCCAGTTGCGTGCCGCGGGGAGCGAAGTCCGCAGCCTCGTCGAGTGCCCGCAAGCCGGCCGCCAGGGCGCGCGAGTGTTCCTCGCCGTTTCGGGCGGCGTCCTTGGCCTGCGCGACTCGCCGCAGCACCTGCACGAATTCAGTTTGAGCTGCAAACAAAGCTCCGCGCTGCGCCAGCGCGTATCCGCGCTGCACGGCGGGCAGCAGCTGCGACGTCAGCTCGGAC
>DASXWB010000254.1:0-2036 GCA_036503915.1 Lacipirellulaceae bacterium
TCAAAGGCAGTGGCATGCGCTGGGGCGAAGACGGCTCCGATGCCGTCTGCCATCTCCGTGCCCTCTACCTCAGCGAGCCCGGACAGTGGGAAGCCTTCTGGAAAACTTACCCAAACTAACCACAAACCTGATGCTCACACCACTTGGCAACATCCCTTCTGAGCTGATGAGGTCAACGCCGTGTGCGAGTGATTGGCCGCAAGGCCATCCCGAACTAGCACTGCTGAAAAAGTCCGCCACTGCCTGCCCGCCGTGGCGGGGCGCATCCAATGCCGTGGACCGGTGGTGGCACCTGAAGAGCGGTAGTGGTACAGATCGCTAAGTAGATTTGTCGCATTTGGAGTCCCTTGGTTGTTCATTTTTTCCTCGATTTCAAAACTGTACCACTACCTGAAACAGTGCGGGCAGCCTCCTGATTCTTGCGAATTCAGCTACCAGAAGCGGCATTGGTAGCGTGAACCGTATTCGGCAGCGCGTCGAATTGCCAGGAATTCTTGGCTAACCTGGCAGAGTTTGCCGATTATTCCGGTTATGCGGGTGGTACCGAGTGCGCTCATTTCCTGGATCCGGGGTTAAAACGAGTTGGGAACCCGCCGCGAGTCGACGATGCGAAGTCAAACCATCATCCGCCGCCACGGCCGACTGGGGCCGCGCCTCAGCGCGACGGCGGTGCTGGCGCCCTTGATCCTGTCGGCGCTGGCCGGCACGGCGAACTCGCAGCTGCGACCGCAGACACCGGGCGCACCGTCGGCTGGCACGACGGCGGCTAACTCTTCGGAAGCCAAGATCGAATCGTATCCGCTGAATGCGGCTTCGCGGCCAGTGCTGACGCGATGGCAACGACAGGTTGCTGGGCGCAGCGATTTGCGCGTGGCAATCGACGAACGTACGTCGCAAGCGCTCGTGTTCGCGCCGCCGGCGATTCACGCGCAGATTCGGCAGCAGATTGCTCAAAGTCAAGCTCCGGCCGCAAACGGGCGAGCGCAAACGGCCGGCACTCGAACAAATGCCCCTCAAGCTGCACCCGTCGGCTCGCCGCAAGCGGGGCCGATTCTCGTTCAATTGCAAAACATGGCCGTGACGGATTTGCACGCGCGGCTCGAGAAAATGCTGGGGCGTGCTCTGCCGGCCACTGCCGACGCTTCGGGGCAGTGGAGCAGCTTTACGGTGGAAGCCTCGCCGGGCGTGGCGGTCACCATGAGCTTCAACGCCGGCACGAGGCAGGTGCGAATCGACGGGCCGGCGACGCAGGCTGCCGCTTGGCGATCGGTCGTCGAGGCGCTCGACGCGCCGCCATCGGCCGATGGAAATATCACGCAGCTAGTCACGACAAAGCCGACAACGCACGAGCGCGTGCGGCGAACGCTGGAAGTTCTACAAGCGCGCGGCAGCAACGGCCGCGTCGCGGATAGTTCACTCGTGGCAATGCTATTGCAGCAGCAGGATGCCCAAGACCCGGCTGATGGTCAGCAGCCGCCGGCCAATGGTCAGCAGCCGGCCCAACCGGCTGAAACATTGGAAATAACGCCGGGCACCGAGCAAACGGCGATCGACGCAGCGCGGCTGGCCGAGGCGGCCGGCGCGATTCTCGGGCCGGTCGACGTGGAATTTGTCGAAGGTCTCGATGTGATCGTGCTCCGCGGCAGCGAGCGCGATGTGCAACGCGTGATGGAAATTATCCGGCAAATCGAAGAGCTCAGCGCTGTCACGGTGCCGGCAATCCAGATTTACAATTTGCAGAACGTCGACAGCATGCAGATGGCCGTGCTGCTCAACCGCCTGTATGCACAGGTGCTCGGGCCGCGCATCGGTACAGTAAGCATTACGCCGCTCGGCAAACCGAATGCGCTGCTCTTGATCGGCCGGACGGAAAACGTGCAGATGGCCATCCGGCTGATCCAGCAACTGGACCAGCCGGCGACGCCGACGTCGCAGTTTCAGGTATTCCGGCTGCGTAATGCGACGGCGGCCGAGGCGAAAACGCTTATTGACGCCTTCCTGCGCCAGGACGAAGAAGGCGAGCCGCAGCAGGATGA
>DASXWB010000255.1:0-6356 GCA_036503915.1 Lacipirellulaceae bacterium
CCAGGTTTGCAATGCCGCTGTCGTACTCGGCCAGGTAGGGCGCCGTGGGATCGAACAGGTATGGCGCTTCCTGGCGGAACGTGGCCAGGCGATGCTCGCGGTTGCGGTAGAAGAGCATCGCACAAAGTGCGGGCATGAATATCATCTTGTGGGCGTCGCAGACGACGCTATCGGCTTGGTCGATGCCGGCCAGCAAGTGGCGATGGCGCTTGCTGAACGCCAGCGCGCCGCCGTGGGCCGCGTCGACGTGTAGCCAGACACTGTGCCGACGGCAGACCTCGGCGATTTCGTCCAGCGGATCGAATGCGCCGATGGGCGTCGTACAAGCGGCCGATGAAACCGCGATGAGGGGAACTTTCCGAGCGCGCAATTGGGCCAATGTGGCGTCTAGTTGATTGGGATCCATTCGCCGTCGGCTGTCGAGCGCGGCCGTGATAATTTGATCTGTGCCAATGCCAAGGATGCCGGCGCTGCGCGCGACCGAGTAATGTGCGTCGGCATGGGAAACAAGCACCGGACCGGGCGTGCGGTCGGCGATGCCGCGATGCCAGGCGTCGCCTAGGGCGACGTTCCGCGCGGTGAGCAGGCCGGTTAGATTTGCGAGCGAGCCGCCCGAAGTAACCAGGCCGGCAAACTTTCCCGGTGGAAAGCCAAGTGTTTCGCCAACGGCTGCAATCACCGCATGTTCGACGGCGGTTGCCCAGGGGCCCATTTCGAAAACCGCCATCGCCTGGTTGGTGATCGTGCCGACCAATTCGACGAGTGCAGCCAGCGGAACGGGCGCGGGCACTTGGTGGCCGACGTAGTGCGGGTGATGGAGATTTTGCCCGCGGGCGAGCGACTCGCGGACGACTTCGTTGAGGCGCGCTGCGATTTCGCGCTGAGTGGAACCCTCCCCTTGCCCCTCACTAAGAGGGAGGGGGAATTTGTTGTCCAGCCATTTGCGGGCTTCGCGCACCAGTTCCGCCGGTTCATTCCAATTGAGGACTTTGGCGTCGCGCGATTCGACGTGGCGGAAGTGTTCGGCGAGCGTATCGACGACCCGTTTGCCGGCGGCTTCGAGCGCACTCGGATCGTATGCGGCGGCGATGCGAACGCGAGCGGCGGTGCTGTCGTCTTCGGTCGTAGGCATCGCGTTCTCAATCGCCTTGTGCCGCTGCGATTCGCTTACTTTGGCCCGGCCGGCTTGGCCGGGATTGCTCAAGTGCCCGAATCTTCCGGACCAAGATGGTTCGGCTATGTAGTGCCAGCTCACTCTTGGCCGTCCGGCGTGAAGCGCTTGTACTGGCCGGCGATCCAGCGCGGGATATCCACTTTGTACCATTCCGAGAAGCGGCTTTCACTGGGTCCGCCGGGCAGATTGGTCCATGCTTCGTCGCGGCCCAGGTCCGTCACGAAGTGATAAGTGGGCGCGAACGTCGTTTCGCGCGTGGCCGTGGTCATGAGATGGCCTTGAAAGGGCGTGGCATGGCAGCCGGGCATGGCGATCGGCCGCGAGCGGAAACCGAGCCAGCGCCCGGCGCGGCCGCCGCCAAAAAACCGGTTCACGAAATGGAACGTGTTGAACTCACTCCAGGGCACGACCGGTTCTTGTTGAGCCAATTCAGCTGCTCGTTGCACAAGAGCTTTCTTGCTGCGGCCACGCCACCATGAGGACGTCACTTTGCGAAGCGTACGGTCGATCGCGGTGAGGACCATCGTGGAAAAGCCCATGCGCGTGCACAGGTAAAACATTCGCCGCCAGCCGATGCCTTGCTCGTTGCCGAATATCTGCAGCACGACGTAGCGATAAAAATGCTGAAACAGCGTGGCCTCGGTGCTCGAGGGCGTGTAACGACAGTCCCAAGCAGAAAGTTTTTGCTTGAGCGGAGTGTTGTCGTCAACCAGAGCTAGCAAAACGGGCAATAGGTCGCGGGCTTGTGTGCTGAGCACGTCGTACTGCAGGTTCTGCATGTCCTCCAGGGTTGCCCGCGGCAGCTCGGTGAGCCGCTCGACGATGCGCCGCTTTCGATAATCAGGCTGGGCGTGCGCATGGAGTGGCGGCCCGTCGCGCCGATAGAGCTCTTCGTTGGCGCTGGCGACAAAGCCGATCGGCGGGTCGTATTCGCGCGGCAAAAGATCAACGCGCACGCGTCCCTGCCAATGATTTTCCAGATCCCACGCGGCCAGCGGCACGATTCCCGAGGTGCCGCCACCGCGCAGCGGCAGCCAGCCGCTGGCTTGCAGGCCAATATGGCCTTCCCGATCGGCCAACACCCATACCAGCGAGGGATGCGGGCAAACGCGCACAGTTTCCATCGCCGCCGTCACATTGGGCGCGGCGATCACGTCGAGCCAGGTGCCGATCGCGCGGCCGGCATCCGACTGCTCGCCAATCCAGGACACGGAAAGATATTTGCCGGGCCCTTCCGCTTTGTCGGGTGTTCGGCTGAGCGCGCCTTGCTCGTTTTCGTACACATCAAGGATGATCGGCTCGCCGCCCTTGCGGCGGATGACTTCCTGCCGGTGCTCGAAGTCGAACCAGCGGGGTTCGCCGCCCGAAGGGTGGTCCCGGCGATACTGCCAGCCCTTGGCCGAAGGCCTGCAGACCTCGATGAAAAAATCGCTGGTGTCGGCGTGCATGTAGGTAACGCCCCAAGCCAGGTTATTGCTGCGGCCCACGGCCATGATCGGGCAACCTGGGAGCGTGGCGCCCATCGCGTATTGGCCATCACCCCAATTGAGTGCGATTTCATACCAGACGGGCGGCAGCCGGTTCACTTCCAGATGCGGATCGGACGCCAACAGTGCATGGCCGGTCGCGCTGCGCGACGGGCTCACGGCCCACGCATTGCTGCCGGCCAAGCGGGGCAAATCGGCCAAAAGCTCTAGCGCTTCGTCTGACAACCGCTTGGCGATACGAATCTCGCGCAGCGGCTCGAAATCAATTCCGTCGAGATAGGGATGAAACAGCTCGCGCAAACGCTCGTCGTCGACGCCAAGTTGAATCAGCTCCAGCAGCAGACGCTCATTTTCCTGTTCGGCAATGGTAAGGCCGGCGTAACTCAACAGCTTGCCGATGAGCATGACCGAAACCGGCTCCCAAGGGCGCGGGCGAAAACCGGTGACCCACATGGGGAGAGTCCGGCCGGCATCCAGGAATCCGTCGTTCACGCCCTGGCAGTACCACTCAAGCTGCTCCTGTGTGTGCTTAGCCAGGCGACGGTACTCGCGGTCCAGATCGCGATACAGGCCGGCCCGGCGCAGAAAGATATCCATCTCCAAAAGCTCGGGTTTGTTGGCGATATGTTCGGAGGCCTGACCGCTCGCGACGGCACGAGCGAAGTAAACCTGGGTTGGGCGGTCAATCGCGTGCAAGTAGCCCCAGGCATAGACGGCCTCGCGCCAGGATTCCGCCTCGACGTGCGGCACGCCGTTTTCATCGCGTGCCGCCGTGAATTCGTAGCGTGCACTCTTGGTTGGAATCCTTTGCATGCAAAGAGTGTAACGGAGTGGCGCGAATCGAGGTACAACAATCGCCGCCGAGGAGATTTAGCGGCGGAGCCTGCTCCGCGCCAATAATCTAGCGAAAGCCAAAAAAACTGCCGTGGCGCGCGCACCGAAAGCGCACGATAAAGCGAACGAACTTCGCGGCGAGCAAAACAGGGCCGCCGCAGAGATGCGGCCCGGCAAAGACTATTTCTTGCGGTGGCGGATTTTTGCTCGCATGCGGCGCTTTTTGCGCCCCAGCTTCCGCCGACCTTTGCCTGATTTTCGTACGCCCAAGGCTGACTCCGGATTGGTTAGGGAAAAGGTGTTCAGATCTTCTCGATTCTATCGTCATTCATCGGCACAAATCAATAGAGGTGTCAGGTGTCAATTCTCCGACACCCGACACCTAACACCCGACACCTCGCTTCAATCGAGGTTAGACGTTAAATAAGAAGTGGCAAACATCGCTGTCCTGCATGACATACGATTTGCCCTCCAGGCGCATCTTGCCTGCTTCGCGAATAGCCTTCTCGCTGCCGTATTTCACAAGGTCGTCGACCGAATAGACCTCTACCCGGATGAACCCGCGCTCGAAATCGCTGTGGATAACACCGGCCGCCTGGGGGGCCGTGGCGCCGGTCGGGATCGTCCATGCGCGGATTTCTTTGGGACCGGCCGTGTAGAAGCTTTGCAGCCCGAGCAGGCGATAGGACGCTCGGGCCAAAGTCGCCAGCGCCGGTTCCTCGAGCCCCACACTTTTGAGCATCTCCGTTCGGTCCGGTTCTTCAAGCTCGGCAATTTCGGCCTCGAGCCGGGCACTGATGGGCACGACTTCGCTACCTTCGGCGCGAACGCGCTCGCGGATGCGCTCGACCATTTCACTTTTGCCGGCCAGATCGTCTTCCGCGACATTCGCCACGTACAGCATGCGTTTGCTCGTGATCAGTTGCAGCTCGCGAAGAATCTTGGCCGACAGGGGATCATCGTATGCCATTCCGCGAACGGGCTGCGCATCGCTGAGCCGCACCTGGCAATCGGCGAGGATTTCCAGCCGGCGCTTGGCTTCCGGCCCGCCGCTGCGCGCCGTGCGTTCGCCGCGCTCGATCATGCCCTCGACCGATTGCAAGTCGGCCAGCATCAGCTCGGTGTCGATCGTGTCGATGTCGCGCACCGGGTCGATGCTGCCCTCGACGTGCATTACGTTTTCATCTTCATAGCAGCGGACGATGTGCAGGATTGCGTCTACGTTCCGCAGGTCGCCCAAGAACTTGTTGCCCAGCCCTTCGCCGTGTGAAGCGCCGCGCACCAGGCCGGCAATATCCACGAGCTGAAATATGGCCGGGATGACCTTTTGCGTTTCGATGTAGCGGTTAATAGTGGCTAGCCGCGGATCGGGGATTGCGACCGCCCCGATATTCGCCTCGACGGTGCAAAACGGGTAATTCTCGCTGGCGATCCCCACGGCCGTCAGCGCGTTGAAAAGCGTGCTCTTTCCAACGTTCGGTAATCCAACGATTCCAGCTTCCATGGTTAGCTTCTATACGCTTGCCGTCTTCTAAATACGCGATTCACGCGAATTATTGCCTCGCGCAAAGGCGCTAAGGGCGGAGACTTGGGGCCGAACCGAAGCTTTGCAGCTTTGCGCCTTTGCGTGAGACTTTATTCCGATTTCATCGAGCCGAGTCAATGGCGTCCACAACGGCCACTTCATATGCCTTCTTGATTCTGCACATTACCCGGCAATCTCGCGTAGCCCATGCCCGGTCATTCCGCAATAATTATTGCAGGTGCCCGCCGAGCCGATCAGTGAGCGGCTGGCGGCCCATCCACGGGAGTGTGCGAAAATGTTGTGCCTCAAGCAAATTGCACTGATGGTATGCTGTTTCCTTATCGCGGCCGACAGTCGGGTTTCGTTTGCCGAGAACGAAGGTTTGGAGGATTTAGACAAGGCCACGCAACTCAAAGTTACTGCGGAAAGTCTGGATGACCTCAACAAGGTCGTCGATCGACTGGAAACGGCGCTCGAAAAGGGCCTGGATGACGAAAACACCAAGTTCGCCGAGCAACTATTGGTTGCGGCCTTGCTGCAACGCGGCAATTTCTTTACGACGGCCGCGTTCAATCTGCCGTCAAACGACGCGCAGCAGCGGCTGCGGTCGATGCAGTTCCGGCAATTTGCGCTCAATGATTTGCAGCGGGCAGTGCAGCTTGACGAAAAGCTGTGGGAAGCCCACCTCCTGATCGGCAAGCTGCAAACCTTGACCGACGCCAACACGGCGCGGCGGGCGCTGTCGCAGGTTATCGACGCCGCAGAGGCGCCGCCCGAACAAAAGGCCGAGGCGCTCGCTCTGCGCAGCACGGTGCAGCGGGACGACGAGCGCAAAATGGATGACATCAACCGGGCCGTTGAGCTGATGCCCGAATCGCCGGATTACGTGCGGCTGCGAGCTCAGCATTTTTACAGCGAAGAGAAATTCGACGAAGCGCTCGCCGACATCGATCGCGCGCTCGAGCTGGAAGCGGATCACGCTGCCAGTCACGAATTGCGAGGAATGATTCTGTTGGGGCTGGAGCGATACGACGATGCGCTCAAGAGCTTCGACCGGGCCAGCGAGCTGGCGCCCGAGGCAGCGCTGCCCTATCAGCATCGAGCGGAGCTTTACCAGAAGAAAGGCGATCCGGAAAAGGCCATCGAGCAGCTCACCAAGGCGCTGGAGCTGGCGCCCGATAATGTGGCGACACTGCTGGTTCGGGCCGGCGTGTATTATGAGATGAAGCAAACCGATCGCGCGCTGGAAGATGTCGAGAAGGCGATCCAGCTGCAGCCGCAGCTGGTGCACCCACATCTCATGCGGGCGGAGATCTTGGCCTCGACCGAGCGAATC
>DASXWB010000256.1:0-2279 GCA_036503915.1 Lacipirellulaceae bacterium
GCCATCACCGCGACCTGGCCGCGGCGATGGCCGACAACTGCGCCGCCCTCCTCCACCGAGGCGATTTGTTCGTCGGAAGATGAGAACTTCGTGAGACGCGTTACATCGCGCACTGTTCCGTCGTCGTAATGCGCCCGCGCGACGAGTTGCTGGCGCAAATGCGGCTGCCTGAGAACGCGCCCCGACGCCGGCAGGATCTCCAGTCGGACACATCGAGCGCCTTTTGCCGCATCGACGCGGCAGCCTTCGGCGATCCATTGGCGCAACACGTCATACGCATAATCGGTTGTGCGCAACTGAAGTCCGCCCCGATGGTCGACGGCCATCGTTGGCTTAAGCAGCAACAAGCTTTGCGACGGATCAATGACGTTCGTGCGGCGCCCTTCTTCGCCGCGCGCGAGCGAGTTTTCGTCCATCGCATGATCATACGCCTGCAGCGACAATTGGAAGCCGCCCTTGCCGCTGGGCGAACCGTGGCAGGCGCCCGAGTTGCACCCCTGCCGTGTCAGCGCAGCGACGGTCTCTTTGCGGAACGAAACGGGTGACGGCTGGTCGAAGCCTTCCACAACGACCGGCACCACGACCTGGTGCTCGCCGACTTGAACCGTGAGCTCACATGCGCCATTTCCAGTCGGGCGGACTGCGCCATCCCGAAACTCGGCGACCGCTGGCTTGGCCGACGTCACATGCGCAACATGGGTCAAATCGGCGACGCGGTTTTCGGGAGACATGCCCGTCACGAGCAGTATTGCTTCGTCGCGAGGCGAGCTAAGTCGCAGCTGCTGCGGCTCGACTTCGATTCGTTCAAGCGCCAAGAGATCGGGCGAGATGTCGTTTGCCGGGAGGGCCCGGGCCGGCATTATGTGGAGCAACGCCGAGGCGCAAATCAATACCGCAACCAATCGAGCGTCATTCCGACTTGCAAGAGTTTTCATGGCAACTCTTTCCCACCCACTTTCGTCATAGACTACTGCGACGGCGCCGGCTGGATCTCGATGATGGCAGGCTTGCTTGGAACGGTGATATTCTGGCCGTTCACGGCCGTAGAAGCAACCACGACCAGGTTCTCGAATTTTCCGGCTGGAGCGTCGGCATCCGCCGTGAACGGTATTTTCACCTGGCTGACGTCGGCTGGAATTACAACGAAAATGTGCGCGGCGAGGCCGGCGGGGCCATCGCTGACCTGTAGCCGCACCGGTTGCGGCGCGTCACCAAAGCGCTGCACGTGCACCTCGGCGTCCTGTCTGCCACCGGCCACGATCGGCCCCATCATCGAAAGCGATACGACCAACGGTTTGGTGACGTGGAGCGTCACGTTCTGGAGCGTCACGGTTCGCGCCTGCTCCTGGAACCTGGCGCTGCCGATGATGCGAATCGGGAATGATCCCTCGGGCAAGTCGCCTGGTCCCGAGAGCGACACGCGGTATGCCTTTGCGCCATCGTCGACCGGCGCGATGCTCGCCGCCACTGCTTGCGGCAAGCCCTCGACGGCTAGCGCGATCGGGTCTTTGAAGGCGTCGTTCGTGCGCGCGATGTTCACGTCGAACGTCGAAGCGCCAATGATCTGCGGAAAGTAAACGTCCGTGCTGGCCAGATTCAGATCAAAAAAAGGAGGAAACGGCGGCCCGACGCCGACGGCGATAGTGTTTTCCAAATGAGTCGGAAACGACAACACATTGGGAAATAACGCACTTAGAGGCTCGCGCTGGTTCGCCGCTACGGTCACGGTTTCTTCGCCGATTTTTGCCCGGCCCGCGATCGAAACGTGCCGAATCTCACCCTGCGCAATGCTCGGCGGCAGCGTGATCCTCAAAAGTGTTTCCGGGCCTTCGAACGAATTGCCTTCCAGCTTCACCCCCTCGCCCAAGCCATCGACTGCCAATTCAATGGGGCCGATGTAACCGTTTCGCTGCGCGAGGATCTTTACGACGAACGTGCCGGCCTGAGGCGAAGTATACTGCATTTGCTCCGCGTGCAACGCGAAGCCGGCAAACGTCTCGCTGAGCTTGACGCGGTAGACATGATTCGCGCTCGCGTCGACGAGCAAGTCTTCCACTTGCAGCACATACTCGCCGTCCTCAGGAATATCGGCGGCCAGCACGGTTCGTCGGCCCTGCCGGGCCACGGCAATCTGCGAGCCGTCCAATTTATGCAAGCTCATATACAAATCGCACGGCGAGCCCAGCTCGCGCGTCATCGCCAGGCAATGCACTCGCTGTCCCTTCTTGGTTTGGAATTTGAAGCAGTCGCAGTCCCCGGGTTTTTCAAGCCGTCCGTTT
>DASXWB010000257.1:0-2347 GCA_036503915.1 Lacipirellulaceae bacterium
TTGCCAGCGAAGTCGCAATGGAAGGCGGCTGGAAACAGCAGTACGGCTCAACCTATGCCGATACTCCTCTGCTGATGCCGCCGTCCGCTCAGCAGTTCGTAATGGCCGCGGACTTGGACCTGGCCCGCTTACATCCTCGCTGGCAAGCTGCCGTGATGCGCTTGGGTATCAATCCATCGAAAGAGTTGATCGCTCGCAATATCGGCGGCGAGCCCGGCGAGCTGGCGGGTCTCGACGTGATCTCGACCGCCACCGGAGGAATGATCGTCCGCTTCGAGCCAAACATTTTCGGCCTGCGACAGCCCGGCGACAGGCAAACGATGAGCCGCTGGATTCGAGAAACGAAATCCGGCGCTGGCGGCCTTTCACCCTACTTGCAAGCGGCAGCCAATGTGCCCGACCGCGTCGGTACCGAAATTATCATGGCGATCGACTTGACCGACGCCGTTAGTCCGGAACGAGTCGAAGAGCGCATGAGCCAATCGGCCGTGCTCCAGGACAGCTCGATCGATCACGAAGCCGCTGCCGAAGCGATTGCCAGCCTTCGCGGCCTGATGCTTGGGGCGCGCGTAACAAATCGCGTGCACGGCGTGCTGAGAATCGACTTCGACCGCGATGTAACCGTGTTGTCCGACGTGGCGAAACCACTGTTCTTGGAAACATTAGGCGACGCTGGAGCAGCCATCGATGAGTTCGCTAATTGGGAAGTGAAGGTCGGCGATAAACGCATATCTCTGGAAGGCGATTTAACTCAGGACGGCCTGCGACGCCTTTTCAGCTTCCTGGAAATCGACGCCACCGCCGTCGACGCCGATGAGGCCAAGGCAGAGTCGTCCGATGATCCGCAAGCTCCCTCGGTCGACGCGTACACATCGTTGCAGTATTTTCAGTCGATCGCACGTCATCTCAAAGACCTGAAACGCGAGCGCGGCGCGTCATCGTATTACACAATAGCCGTCTGGTTCGATAAATACGCCAGGCGCATCGATCGCCTGCCGATCCTGCATGTGGACAAAGATCTAGTCGAATACGGGAAGCGCACTGTCGGCCAGTTGCGTAACTGCGTCGATGCGATTCGTGGGGCCGGCATCAGCTCGGGAGCCCGCTCCGCGCAAGTGACCGGCAGCGTCGGCTACGACGGCTACTCTTACGATCCGTATACCTTGTATGGCAACGCCTCGAGCCGCGCGCAGGCTCAGGTTGGCGCGGTCGAAGCGGAGCGACGCGCAATTCGCCGCGCGGAGCAAGGCCAAAGCTCGATGGATGTGCGCGGGATCATTCGCCAGATCGAAGACGACACATCGACCATCCGCCGCCAGATGACGGAACGTTACAACATTGAGTTCGAGGATATTCCAAGGCGGCCGATTAAGCAGTAGTGGCTTCCCACGATTTCGCGCTCTTATGACGTCGGGCGAAATCGGAGACATTACGCGCCGTAAGCGACATGCGAAGCGCCTATCGCACGTCCGACTCGTAAAGCTGGCTCGTCACTCTCTTGCGATTGGTCGGCCGCGATTGCTGGTCGCGGCGAAAGCACAGCAATTCGCTCAGAAAAAATGAGTATGACTACAAATGTTAGGAGAATGGCGACGTCGACCGCAGTGCTATGGATGGCGGCGTTTTAGCATCTGCCATGCCAGTTCAATAAATAAGGCGCAATGGAAGCTGCTATTTGCCCTGAGCCGCTACGGCGGCTTACGCTGCCCATCGGAGCATTTAGGTTTGCGATGGTCGGACATCAACTGGGAAGCCCGCAGGATCGTTATACGATCTCCAAGGACAGCCCATCATGTCGGCAAGAGCGAGCGCGTGATGCCTCTATTCCCCCGAACTGGTGCCATATTTGGAAGCCGTGCGCGACGAAGTCAATCCGGGAATGGATGTTCCATTCAGCGATCTGGTAATAACCCGATATTGCGGTACAAACTCGAATCTTCGCACTCAGCTCGCCAGGATCATTGAGAATGCCGGGCTGACACCCTGGCCGAAGCTGCTTCAAAATCTTCGCAGTACGAGGCAGACTGAATTGGAAGCGCGGCACCCGCGGCACGTCGTCTGCGCATGGCTCGGCAATAGTCCCCGCGTCGCCGAGCGGCACTACCTACAAGTGACCGATTCCGATTTCGAGGCGGCACAAAATCCGGCACACTCAGCGGCGATCAGCGGACATTTACCGTCGTCTGGTTTCTTGCACCCGTCGAAAAACGTCGGGAAAAACGACTTCAGGGCAACCGGGATAACTACTGATCAAACCAACACTGGCCGAGGCGGGAGTAGAACAACTTAGCGAATCGTCGGGAAAAACGCCAAATCCGTCAATAGGCGGCGCAGAAAACGGCGCACT
>DASXWB010000258.1:0-2595 GCA_036503915.1 Lacipirellulaceae bacterium
ATACTGGCGCGGTCATTCGAAGCATCCGGCCGGCCGCAAGGTTGGCTGCGAGTCCTCGCCACGGGACCGTATCGTTTGGCCGTCAACGGCTGGATCGTCTCGGACGATCATTTGGAGCTTGGGCGGGTCGATGCATACCAGCCGAGAGAACAGACATTCGACATCAGCCCACTGCTTCGCTCGGGACAGAATACAGTTTCGTTATTCGTGACAACAGCGGGCGAAGCGCCGCGTGTGCGCGCGGACCTTGAGACGGCAACCGAAGGCGGCGACTATTTGTACGTCGGTACCGACGGCGAGTGGCAAAGTCGAACCGTGAACGTGGCCGATTGGAATCGGCTCGATCCAACATCGGATTCGAAGTTCGAACCTAGCGAAGTGCAGATCGGGTATTTAGGCGTCGTTCCGCGACAGATCGAGCGCGAATTGCGGGAACTTCGCCCGCCGGCCGCGTTCTGGTTGGCCCGGTCAGCCGCATATATCGGGCTCATTGCGATCTGTGGAATCGCCGCCTGGGCCGGGTGCAGCTTCACCAAGTGGCTGCTGGCTCGTGTTACGGAAAGCCACAGCGACGGCGTTTTTGCGACATTGCCGTACATGGCACTCGTGCCAAGCATCGTTGCGGGGACCGTGGCCTGGCTTTGCATGTGGGACCGAGCCTGGTCAGCGCGCGATATCTATCGCCCAGTTTTTCTCTACGGATTGGGCTTGCTCGCGGTTATGCAGTGGCTGCTGTTGGTCGTCATTGCTCCGCGCGTGCGTCAACCAATTCATGCGAGGCCGATGTGGCCGAAGTGGCGCCAAACATGGCAACCGATATTGATTGGCGCATGCGCAGTCGTGATTGTCGGCGTCTCATTGTGGCTAAGAGTGCGCGACATTACTGCCGAGCCCATTCATCACGATGAAATCAGCGCGTACGGATTTACCTTGTCCGTGTTGGAGCGAGGCGTACCCGGCGGACAAGCTCACCCTGATTTGCCGTTTGGATATTGCTCGACCAGCGAACTGGCGTATTACCCGTCGGCGTTATGCGCGCTATTTGTCGACGATCCGCGGCTTGTGCTGAGAATCCCGGCTGTGTTTTGGTCTATGGCAACACTCGTGCTGCTGGGCTATATGGGCACGCGTTGGTTCAACCCGTATGTCGGCCTGGTGGCGGCGGTGCTCTATGGCCTGTCGCCGCACGCCATCGGCTGGGCCAATTTGGGCCGCTACTTGTCGCAGGTCCAATTTTTCACCTTGTTGACGATGTTTTTCACGTACGAGGCGTTCCGAGGAACAGGCCCGGTCCGCAAAGGGATGCTGTGGGGCGCGGCGGCGAGCATTTCAGCCATGTATCTGAGCTGGGAAGGCTCGGGCATGTTCGGCATTGGGCTGGCGCTTGCCGTACTGATGCTTCGTCGAGGCTCCATGCGGCCTGTCGTCAGTTCCCCTTCGCTCTACGCCGCTATCGTGATGGTACTGATTGTCGTGGGCGCGCAAAACGCGCATCGCATCTCTCAGCAAACGCAGCGGTTATGGTACGGCGAAGGGATCAGCGACCTGGCGATCAAGCCGATGTGGCGTTACCCGTTCTTCGACGGCAGTTTTTACCTGATGAACGCTTCTTGGATGCGAGATGCGCTCCTGCCGATGCTGGCCTTTGCGGCGGCATGCTTCTTGGCGGTGAGACATCGTTGGCGCACTCAGCTGCGATTTTTAATCATTTGTCTGGCGACGAACGCCGCATTGATGTCTGCCGTGCTGCCCTTGCGCACCAATCGTTACTCCTACCACCTGCTGCCGATTCTAATCTTGATCGCCGCCGCGGCCGCAGTAGCAGTTGCAGACATATTCTGGCGTTACGCACGTAAAGCGCAGTTATCGTTTCCGCAGCGGATGTATGTGCGCGCGGTTGCCGTGGCCGCGTTGCTGGTAGCGATCGCCATGGCGAGCGGGCACGTGGTGCGCACTACGGAACTCGAGAATTTCCAGGTCGCCGCCTTCGACGTGCGGCAACTTCGTTATCCGCACTGGGACGGACCGAGCGAGTATCTCCGCAACCATGTACGCGACGGTGACGCCGTAATTGCCACGTTTCCACACGCGCAAAACTTCTACATGGCCACCAAACACGACCAGCCTTTGCGGGCTCGGCAGGTCGACTACTGGCTGGAAAGCACGCTCGTGATTCAAGCGACTCTGAGCGATTCGCGGGCCATGCCGCTCGATCGGCGCAGCGGCACGGCGATGATCTATGACGTCGAGCAACTGAAAGAGCTTTTTTCCCGGCATGATCGCGTGTGGTATTGCACGACGCGCTTCGGCCAGTCTCGGATCAACGACCGCAGCGTGTCGCAATTTCTGCGCGAGCACATGGATGTGGTCTACGAGGATTTCGGGACGGCGGTCATGCTGCGCGATAACAACCATCGCACGGCGCCGCTGCGCTTGGACGAAGAAGAGGCCGGCCGAATGGCGTCGGACTTTTATTTGCGGTGAACCTTATGCCTAGTGCCGTGATTGAACACGCCGAGGTTTTGGCCATGCCTTCGCAGGAGTCATCGGACAGGCTGCCCCTTGCGCAGGCCGGTGGTTGGCGCTGCAAAACGC
>DASXWB010000259.1:0-3471 GCA_036503915.1 Lacipirellulaceae bacterium
CGCTCATGATGAACACCCGCCGATTGGTCCTCTTGATCGTCGCCAGCGCCGCAAATTTGTTGCCCACGGTGGCCGAGGCGGCCTTGCTCGCTTACGACGGCTTTGATTACGCGCCCGCCGGCTCCGACCTGTTGGGCAACAGCGGCGGCTTTGGCTTCTCCACGCCGTGGCGGCCGGGCGGCTTCAACGCCTCCATCAACACGAATTACGATCTGCAGAGCGGCTCGTTGCCGTCGGGCGGACTCGTCACCAGCGGCAACCGCGTCAGCACGAATGCGGTGACGGCGATTGCCGGACTGACGCGCGACTTCCTCACGCCGCTGGGCGTGCCCGGGACGACGCGTTACGCCAGTTTCTTGTTGCGCCCGGAAGGGCAGTTGCACGGCGGCGTCTTCAACGGCTTCTTCGGAGTCGTCCTGGAACAGCCTGTCGAGCCAGAGCTGTTCGTCGGCAAACCGGGCGGCGGCGCCATTGACCGCTACGTGCTGGAAGATCGCGGCGGCAGCCTGCAAGTTTCCTCGGGCGTCCCTACCGTTGTGGGCGAGACGGTGTTCCTGGTGCTTAAGGCCGAGTTCATCGCCGGAAACGACCAGTTCACGCTGTTTATGAACCCGGTCCCCGGCGCCCCGGAGCCGGCCACAGGGACTGTCAAGAATAACTCGAACGCGGGCACCGTGGCGGGGCTGACAATTTACTCGACGGGCGCCTTCAGCATTGACGAGCTTCGGCTGGGCGAGACCTTCGCCGACGTGACGCCGGCAGTACCCGAGCCGGCTACCGTGCTGCTCGCGCTTTGGTCCGCCGTGGCCGTGATTGGCGCCCGCCGACGCGGCTAATTTCGGCGCTCGATCTAGCGACAGCCCGACAGCCGGGGTTTTCTTTTGGGTTCGTACTCTCGTTATACTGCGGGTGAGTCGCTTCAGGGCTGTCTATGCGCCGCACCATCCGGTAGCCGCGGCAAAGTAGATCACGGCTGCGCCGCAGTGCCCTCGACGCCCCAGTTGCGAAGGTCGGGGGCGTTGCGCCAACCATCCATTGCACCACCATGCGGGTCCTCAATCCGTGACCGGCTGGCATTCTATGGGCACGCGAGCTCAGACTCGCTTGCGTCGGGCGTGGGCGCGAACGAAATGGTGCGTGTGCTTCAGCGCGATGATGCCGAGCATGGGCAGCGTATCCGTGGAGCGGCTGGTTCGCACTTTGAATTGCAGGTCGTCATGCGTCGTGAGAGCGTGAAACAGGTCCGGCGTGGAGGTGCCGGCCTTTGTGCACAGGTAGGTGCCGCAACTGCCGATCGCGCGCAGGCGGTGGGCGTCGCTGCCAACGGTGAGACGCTTGCCGGCGCTTTTTGCGTAGTGGCTGGCCTTCAGGTTGGCCGACCGGTGAACGCCGCCGTTGTACAGCTCGATGGCGTCGACCCGTTCCATCACGGTCTCGACAAACGGCTTGCCGTGCCGGTCGTGCTGGTAGTCGAGCGACTTGCGGCCAATCGCAAAGGGATGGGCCAGCGAGATGTACCCGCCCATTTCTCGCGCTACGGAGAGGCAGCGAAGCGTGCGGATCCACGAGCGCACCATGAAGCGCGTGCGCAGGAACGGCTCGACGGCACCGATGTAAAAATCTTCCAGCAGCGGCGCCGACTCGAAGTACACGAGCAGATCGACGCCTTCTTCGGTGCCCACCTCGATGCCGGGAATGGCCGGCACGCGTTCGCGTTCGAATAAGTGGACCGCGCCGCGAATCTCGTTGTGATCCGTGACGGCCAGGCCCATGCCGCGATCGCGGCAATGCCGCTCGATTCGCGGGATGCCGGCCATGCCGTCGGAATAGCGCGTGTGAACGTGCGTATCGACGAGCAGGTCCGTCTGCCCGAAAGTAGTGAGACTCATGTTGGTATTGGAAGGGCGAAGCTTCTGCTGAGCCGCTCATTCGCGAGAGCTTCGGCTCGGCGGGAGCCTCGCCGTCCCCTCGATTGACCGGTTGGCCCTCTATGGAAATTGCCAGCGAATGGTATGCCGATCGGGGCAGGGCGGCAAGCAAAAAGCCTCACGACAAATATAGCATTACGGCCGGCTATGGCTGGTCTTCGGCGGTGTTTTCACCGGCCGCCGCAGGGGCAGTTTGGGGAGGTGCGTTCGACAGCTTTTGAGATTGTTCGTACAGATTCGCGAGCACGCAGACCAGGATGATAAGCACGCTGGCGATGAGGGCCACGGTCGTGCCGCGGCCCATGCGCACGCGCGCGTCGGTGTGAAAGGCCATCCAGCAGATTGCGAACATCAACAGCGGCGTCATGATGGCGCCCAGCACGAAGTGACCGGCGATGATCAGGTCGGCCGGCGCCTGCTTAATGAGCAAGGACGCAGTCACAAGACAGCCGATCCAGACCGTTTGCACGACTTGATGGCAGCGCCGCGTAGCCTCTGCATCGCCGGCTTCGACGATGCCCATACTCCGAAATAAGTCGGTCCACATCCGACCGCTGGCGGCAGCGATTACCACCAGCGTTGAAAAGAGCGTGCAAAACGCGCCAAGCACAAAGGGCCATTTCGACCAGGCTCCCCACGACTCGGTGTAGACGCGCGAAATCTGATCGACAACTTCTAACCCCTCCGGCACGGTTTCCTGCCGATTGAGCACCGCCGCGCCAAGTAAAAAGAATGCGGCCGTAACGAGGGTGGCCAGCAGCGTCGATAAACCCGCATCGAGCCAGACCGTTCGAATCCAATGGCGTGCCCGCTCGGTCCAACCGGCGCTAGTCGGATCGCCGAGCTCGCGTGCGTATCCTTTTTCCAATACCCAATAGGGGTACATGAAAAGCTCGTTTGCGGCGACGCCCAGCGCGCCCATCAGGCTGATTACGGCGTAACCGACTTCGGCTCGGTACTTGTCGACGTCGAGGGAGAGCTTGAGTCCGGACAGCAATTCGTTGGCCGAAATCCGAAATGGCGTGCCTTGAATCAAAAACACCCCGACAAAAACTGAAATGCTGAAGCAGCCGACCAGGATCATCACCAGCGCTTCCAATTGGCGGTACCATCCCTGCCATAAAACGGCGATTGCCAGTACGCCCATGAACGCGCCCCAGATCTGCGTGGACGTCGCGATGTCGTTGGAAAACGGCAGCAATCCGTGCATCAGCCCCCCTAACGCCCCGATGATGCCGATGACGGTGAGCATGGTGACGAGATAGCCGAGCATGTAGACAAACGCGATCCACGAGGTCCGGCGAAACTTCGGGCCCGGGCATTGGTTGAGCGCTTCAACGGTCGTGCGGTTATGCACGAGGCAATGGCGGGCGATTTCGACCTGCAAGAAGTATTTGATCACGCACGACAGAAGAACAACCCATAGCAGCACGAACCCAAACTTTGCCGCCTGCACGGGCGTGTTGATCAGCTCGCCGCTGCCGATGACTGATCCGGCAACGACGATGCCCGGGCCGATGGCGGCCAGCGAACGGAACAAGTT
>DASXWB010000260.1:0-8091 GCA_036503915.1 Lacipirellulaceae bacterium
TGCGTGACCAAAGTCAGTACGAGGCCAAACAGAACGTACCGCCACATAGGCTATCCCCACAATCAAAACGGCTGGCATCGTTACTTGCGTACTACGTCGCACGGCTTTGCCAATTCCAAAAGATCGTCGACATCGCAATGCTGCAAGAGGCCGAAGCAGAACATCTCGGGATACTCTTCGACCGACCAATTATTCTCGATGATTTCGCGCAGACTGCCGAGCGAGCCATGCAGAACCAGCTGCTGCGGACGCTCTTTGTCCGACGCGGTCGCAGCGGCAAGCAATGCCGCAAGTGCAACGCGCGGCCCGCTGGCGACATGTTGTTTAACTGGCTCGCCGAATTGGGAGTTTGCCCAGCGCGCGACGGCTTGCAGTTGATCTGCCTGAACACCCACGGGCCGCGCGCCGACCGACGACACCAGGAGGGCGAACAAGTAGCCGCGCTGTTCGATCTTTGACTCGCCAAGGTAGAACGGATCGACCGCGAGCACGCGATGGTTTTCGAGAAGCAGGTTTTCGATTTGGTCGGCCGTGACACTGCGGCCGCCATCGGCGAACACACACGACGTGCCCTGCGGCGTTCCGCGGGTTAGCTCGACGACGGGCACGGTCCATTCATCGCCTAGTTTGATTCGCCAGAACTTTGCCGTGGTTTCGCCGGCTGTCTTTTCGCCGACCATTTCGGCGGCCGGCTCGTAGTCTGCGAGCCGCGCAACGCTTGCCACGCTCTGGGCCGTCGGCTTGGAAGCCGCGGCCTGCGACTTCGAATTCGTCGACTGCTGCCGCTTGTGGGCCGGCAGCTCGGCCATCAATTGCACCGCGAGTTTGTGGAAATCGAGATTGTCCTCTGGCAGGGGCACGTTTAATTCCTCTGCCGTCTTTACTTCGCTCTCCGAGTCAATTTCCTTGGAGTCGTACGACGCGTCGCCTTCGTAAAAATGATCGCCGAGCATCTTGTAGAACTGCTCGCGGTTCTCGCGCTCGAAGTTATGCGTGCCTGGATCTTCGTTGATGTGCGAGCGCAGCCTTCCGCCGGCTCCGGCCAGCTCGAAGATTGGCTTCGCGGCGTCCAGAAGCGGCGGCAGCGCGTGGGCCGATGCAAAACAGCACTCATCCTTGGCGTTGTACGTGAGCAGCGTCGGCCGCGGGGCGCGCATCGCGGTGAGGTGCTTGTAGTCGGCCGTCATTGCCAGGTCGGTGGGCGTTTGTTCCGAATCGCCGAGGTCGGAGAAAAACTGGACACGCGTCTTGAAGCTGGAATATCCGGCCACGGGGTTAGCCAGCGTCACGCGTCGATCGAGCGAACTGAAAACAATCGTTTGCCAGCCGCCGCCCGAAAGGCCCGCCATGGCCACGCGCTCGACGTCGGCATGCGGATGGTCGACGAGCAGATCGAGCCCGCGTTCCATGACGAGGTAAAACACCGCCAGGCCGCTAGTGCCGCACAAGTCGAGCTGATTCATCCGGCCGTGCGCGAACCCGTCGCCTTGCAACTGGCCCATGCCGAGCCATTCGATGTTGAGCGCGAGCATGCCGCGCTTGGCCAGGTTGATACAACGGATTTGCTTGTAAGGCGCCTGCTTGCCTTTGCTGTCGTGGCCGTTGACATTGAGCACGACCGGCACGCGGCCGTCGAGGCGCTCCGGCTCATACAACAATGCCGGGATCCACAGCCCGGGAAGAGCTTCGTAGCGCAGTTTCTTGATGCGGTAGCCGGGCCCGCCGGAGATCGTGTCGAGCCACTCGATGCGGCGTGAATCATCGCGCCAGCCTGGCGGCACATTGCGGAACACAACGTTGTCGAGTACGGAGCGCTGAAGTCGGTCGGCTTCCCGCTGCCACGCGCTCCAAGTGGGATTCTGCGGCATCGAGGCGATGCGGCGATCGCAAAATTTTTGCACTTCAGCCAGCGATTGGCCCTTTTCAAGAACTGAGTGCGCGAGCAGGGCTGTTAATTCGCTCTCGTCTTTAACTTCAGCTTCAGCGGAAGCAGCGGTCGGGTATGCCGGCACAATGTAAAGAAGAACGAAAGCAGTCCGCAACAGTTGACGCATTGTAATCATCGCTTGATGAACCCTTAGGAGTTGGAGCTTAACAGCAAGCGTCGGCTACGATCTTTAAAACGGCGGCGACTCGGACTGCCGGCCATTCTATTCGTTTTTCGCCAAAGTGCATCAGAATTGAACAGTGCGGCTTTGGCGGATTTGATCCACCGTCACGGCGGCGACGATGATGACGCCCAGGATGATGTCCTGCACGGGGTTGTTCAAGCCGAGCTGCGTACAGCCGCTCGCGATTGTTTGCATCAAGAGCGCGCCGGCGAGCGTGCCGAGAACGGCGCCACGGCCGCCGCTGAGGCTGGCGCCGCCGATTACGACGGCGGCAATCACTTTTAGTTCCAAACCCAGGCCGGACGTCGGGTTGCCCACCTTGAGCTTGGCGAATTGATAGATGCCCGCCAGGCCGATGAACAGCCCGCCGAGCGTGTATACGGCGACTTTCAGCGCGGGAACATTCAGGCCGCACAGCCGAGCGGTCTGCTCGTTCGAGCCAAGCGCGAAGATGTGGCGCCCGAACATGGTGTAACGCAACACGAGGCTCAAGGCCGTCGCCATGGCCAGCATGATCCACACGCCGGGCGCCACCAGCAGCCAGGCCGGGTCAGGCGAGGGCATGGCCAGGCCGTTCATCCACGCGGGCACGCTTTCCAGCGGCGGGCGTACTGTGGTTTCGTCTGCCACCAACTTGGCGACTCCCAAGTACGCCGTCATCGTCCCGAGAGTAATGATGAATGGCGCGACTCGGAGCGCGCTAACCATGAGACCGTTCAAGTAACCCGCCGCGCAACCGGTGAGCACGCAGCAAATGAGGGCCAGTTCGATGGGCCCGCCCTGTTTGAGGACAAACGCCAGCACAGTGGCACACAACGCGATGGCGGTTCCGGCCGAGAGATCGATGCCGCCGGCGATAATGATCACGGTCATGCCCAAGGCGCCCACGACGACCGGCGCCGAGGAGACAAGCATCTGCTGCACGTTGCGCAGCGAAGTGAAGCGGCCGCCGTCCGACTGTACAGCGTCAGTCACGGCGAAAAACGCAAACACGAGCGCAAGCGCCAGAAGCGGGCCAAGCTGCCCGGCGAGCAATGTACACGCGTTCTCACGGCTCGGCCCGCTCACGGCTTGGGTTGATCTTTCAGGACTTCGGCCAATCGGTGGGCGGCCAGCGCGCCGCCGTTGTAGTTATCCGTGGCGACGTAGCTTACGACGATGCTTTCATCCGCCAGACCGCTGTCGAAGATCACTGTGGGAATGCCCTGCATTTTCGCATCCGTCACGGCCGCAACCAGGGCTTGCGAATCGAGCGGCGCGAGGACCAGACCGTCGACCCTTTTGGTAATGAATTCCTGAACGACGTTGATCTGGCCTTCCGCATCGTTTTCGTGCAACGGCCCTTTCCAGAAGATCTCGACGTTGCCGGCCTCTTTCGCGGCTCTGGCCGCACCGGCATGCACCGACTTCCAAAACTCGTGCGTCGTGCCCTTGGGAATCACGGCGATGCGATATTTTATGTCGGCGGCCTGCTCGTCATCATTCTCATACTGCGCCGGCTCGAGCAGCTTTTTCATTTCATCGGTGTTCATGTTGTCAGGCGTGGCGACATACTCGCCGGTGACGATCCGCTTTTCGATCGGCCTGCCTTCCAGGTGTGCCACCATGGTTTTAACGCCTTCATAGCCCATGGTGACCGGGTCCTGCAGCACGATGCCGTGCACTTTGCCATCGAAAAGTCCCTTGATGAGCGCCGGGCTGGGGTCGAATGCGATCGCTTTCACTTTACCGGCGAGGCCGGTGTTCTCGAGCGCGCCGAGCAGGCCGTTGGCGTTCGGCTCGCACACCGCAAAGATGCCGGTCACGATATCGCCATAGTTGTTCAGCACGTCGGTCGCTTTGTCGAGCGCCGATTCAGGGGTGGTGCCCGCATACTGGTTGGATGAAATCACTTTGATCTCTGGATAATCCTTGGCCAAGGTCTCGAGAAAACCCTTTTCGCGCTGCTCCGTGCTTTCGCTGCCCGGGCTGTAGCGAAGCAAAACGACGCCCGGCCCGCTGCTTTCGCCCTGCCGACAAGCAGTGATTGAGCTCAACACCACAAGCAGCAGACCAGCGAGACGATATGACATGTGAGACGTCCTGATTGGCTGAATACCGCGAGGGGTTTATGTAAGTCTTGAAGATACTTTGGCGGTCGAAAGCCGACAACATGGCCGGATTCAAAACTAGCCCGAAGGCAAGCGAGGGACACACGCCGTATTTCGTCGATTGAGCTTCGGGCTAGTGCATTGTCACAGAGGAAATAACGGGTGGCATGCCTTCGCCGCGCAGCGGCGTAGGCATGGATCTCTGTAGAACATTATCAGCACACCAGTCGCGAGATGCCCTTGGGCAATGCGAAGCAGGCGACGAATTGTTTGTCGTCGGCCCAGAATGTGTTCTCGACAAGCTGGTCCGCGGAGCTGACTTCGCGAAGCGGCGTTGCGGATTGGCCGGCGTGCAACGTTGGCGCGGTGGTTGGTCGCCGGTTGAGGCGGATCGTATAGTCGGGGCACGCGAGAGGAGCGTCGATGGATAATGGCCCGTTCCCATCCATGCTAAGCTCGGTCAATTCTTTTGCAGCCCAGTAGCGCCCGATTGCGCTGAGTTTCATCCACAGCGTATGCTTGGCGAAGCGCCCTTCGAGCGCAGTCACGACTTTTTTGAAATCGAGAAACCCCTGTTTCGTGCCGTGCGAATACAAGCCGGGCCAATGGCAGAGCATTACGGCCGGCTCGCGGCGCTCGATGAGCTCGACCATGCGTCCGCGGCTGGCGTCCTCGTTTGCGTAAAGACCAGGTTGCGGCCGCTCGTCGCCGTCCCAGCCACCGAACCAGTCGCCCGTGCCGGCCGGAATGTTCATCGTAAGTTGGGACACATCGCTTGCGCCGGGCATGAAATCAAGCTTTGGCGCGGTGCTTTCGTTTCCTTCGACAACGTATTTAAAGTAATGCGGCAGCTCGGCGGCAAAAACCTCTTTGACCGCCTGGTGCACAGCGATCGGCAGCTTGTCTTTCACACGGTTGCCGAACCCGCCGGGCGTCGTGATGCCTTCGCAGGGCAAATCGCAATTCTTGAGGATCTTCAGTGCCAATGCGATGTAATTGGTCAGCTCATCGACGCTGATATCCGTCTGCGGGAACGAGTTCTCCATCGTGGAGTCGTTCGCTTCCTCTTTGGGCCGGCCGGTTTTGAGATCGATCACGCGTGTGTGCGTAATCATTTCCGGGTGAATGTCCCAATTTGGCAGCAAGAGATCGCGCACGAGTTGCAGGCTGTCGCGCAGCTCGCGGCTCGACCAGCCAGGCAGGCCGCGGTCGAGCCAGCCGACGCAGGCCGGATTCGGCACGACGCTGTACTTGCCTTTGACGTCGTGTTCTGCACACCACTCGCCAAACTCGCGCACAAAGCTGTCGGGGATTTCGCGCGGCCAGGTCTTCCACGGCTTTTTGTATTCGTCGCGCTCGGGCCAGGCTTCGGCGAACTGCGGCATGCAGTAGTGCCCCATGTTCACCAGGCAGGTTGAGTCGTCGATGATGAACGACAAGGGGACACGGTTGCGCGGAGGGAGCACCTCGACGGTGCCGTTCGTCGATGCCGATCCTCGGGCGATAAGCGCGGGCATCGACATGCCCGCCGCGGCAACTGCGCTTCCTGCGTACTGCATGAATTCACGGCGCGATAACTTGCACATTCCTCAATCTCGCATTACCGGTGGGGGCAACGCTCGTTCTACTGTGCTGCTGCGCTTGACGATTTTGCGCGCAGCTCGTAGCACATCAAGACATCCTGGTCGCGCAGATATAAGCGGCCGTTGGCAATGACAGGGTGTGGCCAGCTGTTGTCCAGATGCGAGGGCAGCGTGAACGACGATTTTAAGCGGTATTCCTGTGGTGTTGCCTCGATGAGCGCCATGACGGCGTTCTGATAGCGGAAGTAGAGATGGCCGTCAGCATAGAGCACGGCGGCCGACTCCTCGCCAGGTCCGCGTTCGGGGCCCCAGGCGATCTTTCCGGTAAGCAATTCAACGCACATCGGCAGTCCTTGATTGTGCCCGTGGCCAAGATAGACATGGCCGTCGACCAGAATCATCCCGCCGTGATGGTTCTGCATCTTGTTGCCGCGATGAAAATAAACCTCGTTTACTTTCACGCCATTCCCCGCGCGCTCGAGCCGCAGCAGGGCCGCCCCAGCGCCGTAACCAGTGGCAGCCAAAACGTAATCCTCGTGAACGATGGGCGTGGGAATATTGGCCACGTCGTTGGCTATGCGATTGTAGCCCCAAAGTGGGGTGCCGTCCGCTGCAGAAACGCCGATGACGCCATTGCCAGTAAGCTGGACGTACTGGCGAATGCCGGCGCCCTCACCGATGACAATCGAAGAATAGCCGGCGCCACCATGGCCGCGACCGCGCATTTCGGCAGGCGCGGTGGCTTTCCAAACCGTTTCGCCGTTCGACTTATTCAGTGCCACGATGAGTGCTTGTCGTGCGCCCGGCGTGCAAACGACGACGTCGCCGTCGACCAGCGGCGATTCGCTGTAACCCCACGATGGGACCTTGCCTCCGAAGTCTTTCACGAAATTCTTTTGCCACACGACGCGGCCGGTCGCGGTTTCTGCGCAAACCAGCGTGCCGCTGCGGTCGATAGCAAACACGTGATCGCCGTCAATCGTGGGCGTGCCATTCGGCTCACCCTCGCCGTCGAGAGGCGTGGCCCAGATTCGCTCGCCGTTCTCTGCATCGAGCGCGATCAGGTGGACGCCCTTGTCGAGATTTCCCATAGTGAGAATGCGCCCATCGGCCACCGACACGCTCGACATGCCGCGCCCCAAGCCTTTGGCGGTCCACAACAGCGGTGGACCATCCTTCGGCCAGTCCTTCAAGAGTCCAGTCTCCGTTGACACGCCATCCCGGTTGGGCCCGCGCCATTGGGGCCAATCATTTGTCGCAGGCGACGCAGCGGACTCATCCCGTACTTCAGCGACCGACGATGCCGCTGCGGCAGTCGTCGTAAAAGTAAACGCATGCTGCCGCGAGTTCGACGCCGCATAGATGACCGTCGCAACGATGCATATTCCTGTCACGACGAGAATTGCAGCTTTTTTTCATATCTCCATTCCTAAAGAATCAATCTTTGGTGGTGACGGCAGATTTAAGAATGCCTAAGAGATTGAACCGCCAAGGACGACAAGTTCGCTAAGAATGCTGGAAAACGCGACTTCATTTCTCGGCGTCCTTGGCGTTCTTGTCGGTTTATTCATTTCGAAGGTGTAACTTTCCTCTCCGTTGTTCTCCCCCAAAGGGAGAGCGGAATTCTGTTACGCGTTCGGCATCCAGCCTTTGCGATATTCGCGGGACCAGAGCGCTTCGGCGACGGGTTTGTTGACGATATGGCCGTTGTTCGGGTCGATTTCGAGCGATTGGCCCGTCCGCATCGCGATGTTGCCAAGGTGGCAAAACAGCGTGCTCTTGTGTCCGTCGTCGATCTCGCAATTGGGGGCCGAGTTTTCACGGACCGCGGTGAGAAAATTCTGAAGGTGCTCCGCGCCGTCGAGACGCGACGATTCCTTCTCCACAACCTTGCCCTGCGAGTCGTAAATCGTGAAGCCGCCGTCATCCACATACAGCGTGCCGTTCTCGCCGCGGAATTCCATGCCGATCGAACTCGCGCTCTTGTAGGCCGGCGACCAGCTGATGCCTTCAAACACCAAGGTTCGGCCACCACAATCGTACGTGACATTGCAGGTGTCGGGCGTTTCCTGGTCATCGTCGAAGCGCAGCTTGGCGCCGGCGGCGGTGACCCTGGAAGGATAGTCGACGCCCAGCGCCCAACGGCAAACGTCAATCATGTGAACGCCGTTGTTGCCCAGTTCGCCGTTTCCCCAATGCCAGAAGAAATGCCAGTTGTAATGAATGAGGTTGTCTCGATAGGGGCGCTCGACGGCCGGCCCTTGCCACAGGTTGTAATCAAGCCACGCCGGCGGCGCCGTTTCTTTG
>DASXWB010000261.1:0-4638 GCA_036503915.1 Lacipirellulaceae bacterium
GTCTTGATCGCTGCGGCGATGCTCGCGCGGCCAGTGGCTTGTCGTGCCCAGATCACGGTCGGGCACGTCGATGACTTTCAGGACGGCACCACGCAAAGCTGGCTGGGAGCAAATGTAGAAGCCGTTGCCGATGCAGGTCCCAATGGAGCGGGCGATACCGCGCTTCGCTCCTCGGCAACCGGCGCTCGCTTCGGTGCGAACGGCAAGCTGATTGTTTACAACGACGCTGATTCTTGGACGGGAAATTGGACCGCTGCCGGCGTGGTTCAAATCTCACTCGACGTCAAAAATCCAAACACGTTTCCGTTATCAATGCGACTGGGCATCGCCGGGCCTGACGGATTCTTTGGTGGCGGCGGCGGAGACGCCCATGCAACCGACGGAATTTCCGTTGCCGGGGACAATGCCTGGCATTCGATCTCGTTCGACGTACTGGCGGACAATTTCACTCCCTTGAATCCAACGCATCCGGACGCCGCCGCCGCGCTGGCCGATGTGACGCACTTTCGCATTTTGCATCATCCCGAGCACAGTTTTATCGGCGAGGCCATCGACGCCGACTTCCTGGTCGACAATATTCGCACCATCGGTGCGACGGCGATGGTGCCGGGCGACTACAACCACAACGGCATGGTGGACGCCGCAGACTATGTTGTCTGGCGAAAAATGTTGAACCAGACGGTGACGCCAGGGTCGGGCGCCGATGGAACGGGCCCGGCCGGTGAGCCCGACGGCCTTGTGAACAGCCTGGACTACGACTTCTGGCGAAGCCAGTTCGGCAGCCCGGCACCCGGCAGCGGTACAGCCGCGGTCGCGGTCCCGGAGCCGAGCGCTTTGGCTGTGGTTCTAGGTTTCATGCCGGCCCTTCTCGGCCGACGACGATCATTGCGCCTGAGCCGATAAGGCCTTGCGAAAGGATTGCAGTGACTCCCTTCCCGATGTTTCGTTGTCTATAATGCTGCCTGCCGCGAACGTCCCTTCGCTTCGGTCAGGAGCGACACAGCCTGACGTAGTACGCATTTCTAAGCCTCACCGTCCAGCCGTCACCTCGACAGGAGTTATGCGATGCGATCCAGTCGCCGCGAGTTTCTCAAGCGTTCCGCAGCCGCCGGTGCTTTGGTCTCATTGCCGTTCAGCGCAGCGGCCAGGCGCACTCAGGCCCAGGACGTCAACAGCCAGCTGACCGTTGCCGCCATCGGCGTTGGCGGCAGTCGAGGCGCGTATTCGCAAGGGGGCGCGATCGGTAGACGGGCAGCGCAGCACGCACGCATGATCGCCGTCTGCGACTGCGACGAAGTGCACATGGCCGAGTTCAACAAGCACTTCGAAAACAAGCTGGCGATGTACGGCGATTACCGGAAGCTGCTGGAAAGCGAGAAGCCGGACATCGTGACGATTGGCACGCCGGACCATTGGCATGTGCCCATTGCGATTGCCGCGCTTCGCACAGGCTGCGACGTCTATTGCGAGAAGCCGCTCACGCTCACGATCGAGGAAGGGATCGAGATTTGCAAAGTTGTGAAGGAGACCGGCCGCGTGTTCCAGGTCGGCACGCAGCAGCGCAGCGAAGACGGATCGAGGTTTCTTCAAGCGATTGCGATTGCGCAGAGCGGGCGGCTAGGCAAAAACGTAAAGGCCTACGCGGCGGTCGGCGGCGGCACGGTGGGCGGGCCGTTTGAAAACACCAAGCCGCCCGCAGGCCTCGATTGGGATATGTGGCTCGGCCCGGCGCAGGATGCTGATTACTCGAACGAACGCCGCAAAGAGTTCCGCTGGTACTACGATTACTCGGGCGGCAAGATGACGGATTGGGGCGCCCATCACATCGACATCGCCCAGTGGGCGCTCGGTCATGATCGCACCGGGCCGGTGAAGGTCAGCGGCAAGGGCAAGTTCACGCCGATCGTTCCCGATAACTTCGACTGGACTGCCTACCTGGCCGGTAAGGCGTCGCTGCCTAACGGTTATCACACTCCGCGCGAGTTCGGTCTCGACTTGGAATACGCCGACGGCTCGGTGCTCCACGTTTGCGATACCTACAACCGCGAAGAGGGAAAGATCCATTTTCCCAACGGCATCTTGCTCGAAGGCGACGAGGGCCGAATTTACGTCAACCGCGATCGGCTCACGGGCAAGCCGGTTGAGGAATTGACGGACGCCGACAAGAAGGAGCTCGAGGATCAAGTCGTCAAGCTTTACAAGGGCAAGCAGCCGGGCGATCACATGCGCGACTTTTTCGACGCCGTGAAAAGCCGCGGGGTGCCGATCTCCGACGTTGAATCGCATCACCGCACGATGACATCCTGCCACTTGGCCAACATTGCGCTGATGCTCGGCCGGGAATTGAAGTGGGACCCGGACAAACAAGAGTTCGACGCCGACGAGCAGGCCACCATGCTCATGTCCCGCCCGCGCCGCGAAAAGTATTCCTGGGACTCAACCACGTAATTGCCGCGAGCCGAGCGGCACAGGGAATTGAGTTGGCGATTGACTAGCAGTCGTAAAACAGGAGGTCGCAGAGGAAACAGAGCATGGCACTTCAGCAATCTCTGCTATCTCTGCTACCTCCTGTTTCGTACTGCAATTTCACGAATTGCTAATCGCCAAAATCTGTAATCGGCAGAAGCGAACTCGTTGAATCTATGATTAGGAGGCCGGCTATGAAACGAAGGGTTCTGTTGAGCGCTTTTCTATTCGTCGCTTTCAGCTGTTGGAACGCAACGGCGCAAGAAGCTACCGATCCGGCGGACCGGCTCGAAAACTCTCGCCGGCATCATGAATGGGTCGACATCGAATCGGCCGGCGGCCGCACGGTGAAAACGTGGGTCGTCTACCCGGAGGTCGATCGGCCGGCCACCACGGTGATTGTGATCCACGAGAATCGCGGTCTCACGGACTGGGTGCGCGGCGTGGCCGATCAATTGGCCGAGGCCGGTTACCTGGCCCTTGCGCCCGATTTTCTAAGCGGCACGGCACCGGGGGGCGGCGGCACGGCTGAGTACGGCTCGGAGGATGCGGCCCGCAATGGCATCGGCCGATTGCCGGCCGATCAGGTGACGGCCGATCTGGACGCGGTCTTCAAGCATGCCAAGACAATGCCGGCCAGCAACAAGGTCGTCGCAGTGGGCGGCTTCTGCTGGGGCGGCGGAAAAACATTCGCCTATGCCACGCACAACCCCGACATCGCCGCGGCCTTCGTGTTTTACGGCTCGGCACCACAAAACGCGGCGGATTACGCAAAGATCAAGGCGCCCGTGTATGGGTTTTACGGCGGCAACGATTTTCGCATCACGGGCGATGTGCCCAACATCGAAAAACGGATGCAGCAGGCCGGCAAGAAATATGAGCCGGTCACCTACGAGGGCGCCGGTCACGGCTTCATGCGCCAAGGCGAAATGACGACCGACGCCAATAATCCCGATCGCAAAGCACGCGATCAGGGCTGGGAGCGTTGGAAAAAAATCCTCGCCGCACTCAAGCCGGCCGAGTGATTCTTGGCCATCAAGCTTTCTAGCCGTAAGCGGTAGCAGGTGCTACGCCGTTGAACCTGTGTTGCTTGTTCCTAAGCATTCACAAACCAGAGATGCCCGGGAAGTCTAAGTTCTGGAGCATTTCCCCAATAGCCAGGCCCGCGCAAATCGTTCCGGTCTTTGGATTCGGATCGATCGACGCAAACCGATAGACGACCGCCGCAAGTCCAAGAAAGCGCTTTAAAGCATCATTGTTCGGGATCTCCAGCACCCCTAGAGGGAATTCTTCCCCCATGTTCTCCAAGTACTCGTCGGCAAGATGTCGGTCGGTGAACAGGACGACCGCCTGCTCATCCGTTGCGCCGACGCCTTCGGCGAGAAACTGAAGCTTCTCGTCGTACGCAACTTGTCCGCTTTTTGGATCAACCGTATAGCTATCGGCGGCCAGGATGTAGCATGGGGCGGTGACGTAGACTGGTCCTTCGTGCGATTCCATATCGAAGTCCGATTGCGTTTATGCCCACGGATTTCGGGCCGTACCATTCCGGCCGATGGTCGATACCTCGCATTCTAACTACCAATAACTGCTAACCAAATGCCTGTGCGTCCTGTTTGCATGATCGTTAATTGCATTCGAATCGAATCGCCAGGTGGGCGAAGGGCAAAGTGAGCCAAGGCGGTGCGACTCCCATTCTGCGGGGATTGAGTCGCGGCATCGGGTTCCGTAAGATGGACGCACTCGTCCGCGGGCTTGGATTCGCGGAGCATTCCTTGGCGGGGAGCTCATTGATGGAGGAAAAATGGCCGATCGGCGTGTTTGCCAGCATCGACGCCGGCTTGGGTGTCCGGCTGGAAGTGGCGCATGAGCTGGGCGTCCCGACCATCCACTTGCACACGCCAAGCGGCCCTTCGCGCACTGCGGAACGTGCCAGCGAGTTTCTCGATCAGCTTTCGCATTTGGGGATTCGCATCACATGCCTGTTTGGCGGCTTTGAGGGCGAAAGCTATGCCGATATTCCAACGGTGAAGCGCACTGTCGGCCTCGTGCCGCGCGCAACGCGGGCCGCCCGCACCGCCGAACTGAAAGCCATCGCCGATTTTGCCCGCGAGCTCAGCGTCGATGCCGTGGGCGTCCATATCGGTTTCGTGCCGCATGACCGGGCCGACC
>DASXWB010000262.1:0-24196 GCA_036503915.1 Lacipirellulaceae bacterium
CCGGTCCTCGCCCAAGTCTCGCCCGGTTTCGGCGTCGTCATGAGCGACTTCAACGCCGACGGTTTTTGCGACGCGTACCTCGCGCAAAACCAGTTCACAACGCGCCGCGAAATCGGCCGCTGGGACGGCGGCGTGAGTACCCTCCTTTTGGGAAATGGCAAAGGTCAACTCGTCGCCGTGCCGCCGCGCGAGAGTGGCCTCATCCTGCCCGAAGATGCCAATAGCGCGGCAATCTCGGACGTCACTGGAGACGGCTGGCCGGATATTGTCGCCGGCATCAACGATGGCAGCGTAATCGCGTTCGAGCATCATAGAGTGCCAAAGAAACGTATTCTATCGGTGCGACTCAAGGGTAAACCGGGCAACCCCACGGCCGTTGGCGCCCGGGTCTCGCTCGTTCGCAGCGACGGCCTCCGCCAAACGGCCGAAGTAACGGCCGGCGGCGGCTACCTCTCCCAGCAATCGCCCATCCTCTGGTTCGGCCTGGGATCCACGCCCCGAGCCTCCTCGATCCAAGTCCGCTGGCCGGATGGAGGGGCGTCGAAGCACTCGCCGAAGCCCGATGGTTCGGCGATCCTAATCGAACAGCCAGGCCGCAATTCCGGCCGGTGATCGATCACCTGATGGCGCAAAATCTTGATTTTGTGCACTAAGCATTGCATTTTGTGTACTGATTTGGTAGGATTCGCTTAGGCAGTATGGATTGGCGCGCCATCCACGGCGCTTTTGCGGTGCGAACGGTTAGCTGGGAACGGTCGCGCGATGAAGAGTGAAAGTGCCGCTCGAACGTTGGGTACAGTCCCCATTCGCAAGTTACGCAAAGCGATCGCATTCATCGGAGCGTGGCTGTTAGCGTCGAGCCTTGGGTGCCAATCGGATGTCGACAAACCGCCCCCGCCAAAAGACTCAAACAACCTACGAGGAATCATTCGCTGTTACGTCACGGCGACTGGCAACCTAGGTCGCCCGCCGAAGAACATGGACGAGTTGAAGTCGGTATTGGCGGGCTTGTTGGACGACCCGTCGCCGTACTTTCGTTCGACGCGCGACGGCGAAGAATATGTTGTTGTTTGGGGGCTTCAGTTGGATTCCGTGCCGGCCGATGCCATCGTCGCGTATGAACGAACCGGAGTTGACGGCAAGCGAATGGTTATAACTCGTGATGGAGTAGCAAAAGAGGTTAGCAAGGAGGAGTTTGGCAGCTTGAAATTTCCAAAGGGCCATACGCCAGAGGTCTAACGATCTCACTTAGGGGTGTGCTTTTCATTCTGGGAGGGATGATATGAAGCGCTCAATTGCCAATAAACGTTTCTGCCGCGCTGAAGCGCAACACAGTCGTCGGGCAGCCGCTTTTACGTTAGTGGAACTGCTCGTCGTTATCGCGATTATTGGCATCTTGGTGGCCTTGTTGCTGCCGGCCATCCAGGCTGCACGCGAAGCGGCTCGCCGAACACAGTGTATCAATAACGAGAAGCAATTGGCATTGGCCTGCTTACTCCATCTGGATACCCACAAAGCATTCCCTACCGCTGGTTGGTCGCACATATACTTTCAACCGCGCACCAGGGCAGGTAATCCACCGCCGCCGGCGCCGCAGGATCAAAACGACCCACCCGCGACTCTTGAAGATCAGAACTGGGGATGGTTGTACCAGGTCATGCCCTTTATCGAGGGACAGAATCTCTGGAGCGAGCGAAGTGATTTTATCGTGATGCGAGATGGACCTGTCGAAGTGATTTGCCCTAGCCGCCGTGGGCGCACGCGTATTTATACCTGGCAGTCTGCAACCGGAGAAATGCTTTCTGATTACGTTGGGAACGGTGGCGACACCGACGCCGCTGCCTTAGGTAGTCTTGGCTTGACGCCGATGTCTCGAACGGACCCGCGCGAACAAGATCCGAAACACCAGACCGGAACGATCATTACGCAGGACAGGAATATGCGGATTAATGGCAACTTGAAGAATCCGCTGGTTTCGATGAAGCATATTCTGGACGGCACTTCGCAAACGATGCTTCTTGCGGAGAAGTACGTTCCTTCGAACGTAAGGGAAGGCTCCGCACATGGAGACAATTTCGGCTGGACTGCCGGTGCTCAGTGGGACACCCTTCGTTTTTCGCGCGCCCGTCCGCGCAATGACACGCCGCTTAACCAGCTCGTAGACGACACTCGCGGCGGCATCATTTGTAATGGCTGCGATATGTTTGGTTCCTCCCATCCTGGCGGCTTCAATGCGGCGTTCTGCGATGGGTCGACCCGTGTGATCAATTACGATATCGAGCACGATGTCCTACGATCGCTCTCCAACCGCAGAGACGGCCGCGTGTTTGACCAGTCGCAATAGTCACGCCCGCGCTTTGAATAATCTGAATTCTCGCGACTTCAGCTATCGCAAAGCGAATAGCGCGCCCACAAATTAAGCGCTCGCCTGATCGCTGCGTTCTTTCTTCGCCCCGCTCTGGATTTGTTCCATGAGCTGCTGGACGATCGGCTTCTGATGGCGAATGTGGCGCACGAGGGCTTTTTTGGCTTCGCCCCAGCGGCCTTGGATGAGGGCTTCCAGGATCTCGCGGTGCTGGGCCGCCATCTCGCCCACGACGTGGGCTTCCGGCGCCGCGTAGTCGAAGAGCGTCCGGTAATACAGGCCCTGGCGCTCGAAGAAGTCGATGATGTAGCGGTTGCCTGAGAGCTTGATCCAGTAGCTGTGCAGATTGTTGTTGAGTGCGCCCATCTGCATGTCGCTGCCCGGTTGGTTGCCCGCCAGGAATTGCTCCAGCACTTCTTTTTGCAGCTTGGGCTTGGCTTCCTCGAGCGCCCGCAGCTCCAGCGCCTCGCGCACTTCGATGAAGTCGCACAGGTCGCTGGTGTCGAACGGACGCACGCGCCAGCCGCGCCGCGGCACATGCTCCATGAGGCCCTGGCCGGCGAGCCGGCTGAAGATCGGCCGCAGAACGGTGCGCCCGATGCCGTACTTGGCGGCCGCCGCTTCCTCGCGGATGTACCGCGTGTCGCCCATCAGGCTCATGCGAATGAGGTCCGAGCGGATGATCGCCTCATGGTCCTTGGGCGGCTCGAGCGGCAGCACGCGCTTGGAGCGCTTTCGCTTGGGTGGGCTGTCGCTTAATTGCAACCGGCCGTTGTCGAGCGACTTGAGAAACCCCTCGTCAACCAGCCGCTTCACGGCCGTGCGCACGGGCGTCAGGCTCACGTTGTAATGCTTCGCCAGCGCGGAAAATGTGAGCTTGCACGGCAGCGGCTCGCCGGACTCGATGCGTGCGGAGAGGTCTTCAAAAACATGCTCGGCGAGCGTCATAGACAGGATGCGTTAAGCGCTCCCCACAAATCGCAGGCGCGCCTCTTTGAGCCGCCCGCACCTATCGCCCGGTCGTGCACCGCGCGCACTCATAAACCGCTTCGGATCGATCACACAACGTAAATTAATGAAAACTAGATGCCAGTCAAGTTGGCCATTCCATGTTGGTCAGCCTAACCAGGCTGACCTATGCGGCGAACGTCAGCCTAGAAAGCCTGACATACGTGCAGCGCACTTAATTGACCTTGTGCACAAGGTAAAGTAAGCTGGGGATCGCTCGCGGGTGCGCTGGGTGCCAGCCCGTGATATGGGGCAGGCCCTTTCGACACGCTGCGCGGCTTCAATCAAATCCATGCCCGGGGCCCAACAATAGTTGCTTCACTGAGGGACACGTCGATGAAAGAACGAATTGCGGCCGCTTTACCATTGTCTCTTCTACTCATTTTGGTTGTCAGCCGTTGGAACTCAAGTACGGCCCAACAAGACGCCCGCGACGGTCGCGATCGCCCGGACGTGAACCTGGCGGTGGTTGCCGAGCCGTCGAGCTCGTATGCCTCGGGCGACACGTCGCTCACCGCGCTCAACGACGGCCACGAGCCGCGAAGGTCGCGCGACCGCAGGCGGGGCTCGTACGGCAACTGGGACAAGGTCGGAACCCAGTGGGTTGAGTACGAGTGGACCCAGCCGATCAGCACGAACCGAATCGAGGTTTATTGGTGGGCCGACGGACAGGGCATCGGCCTGCCCAAGGCCTGCCGGCTCAAGTATTGGGATGGCCAGAAGTTTGTCGAGGTCGCCGCCGCCGAAGGCCTTGGCGTCGAAGATGACCAGTTCAACGTGACGACCTTCGACGAAGTCACCACAACGAAACTTCGGCTTGAGATCGATTCTGACGAGCCGCTCTCGACCGGCATCCTGGAGTGGCGCGTGCTGGATTCCGGCAAGTCGCCGAAGTTTCCGCCCACGGTGGCGGCCGGCGTCGACCGCATCGTCGTGCTGGGCGGCAAAACGTATCTCGACGGCACAGTGAAAACGCTCGGCGGCGAGGCCGACGAATCGGTCAAGCTGACGTGGAGCAAGGAGTCGGGCCCGGGCGAAGTCACGTTCGCCGACGCAGACGCCGCGACGACGACCGCGACATTTTCCGAACTTGGCGATTATGTCCTCAAGCTCACGGCGCTCGATGGCAATCTGGCCGACGCGTCGACGCTTAAGGTAAAGGTCGACGCACCCCCGCCGGCCAAGCCCCTGGGCGTCGTTTACACCAAGCGCTACAAGATCGACAGCCCGCTCTGGAACCATCGGGCCAAGGCGCTCATTGTCAATTGGATACCGCATTGCATCAAGCAAATCGAAACGCCCGACTTGGATATCGGCGGCGGCGGGATCGACAACTTCATCAGCGCGGCCAACAAGCTGGCCGGCAAGCCGTACGATCGGCACCGCGGCTACGTGTTCTCCAACGCTTGGGTGCATCAAACGATCGAGGCCATCTGCATCGCGCTGATGGTCGATCCGCAAGGCGACGAAGAGGTAGCTGCCGCTCAAAAGAAACTTAAGGGTACGCTCGAGAATTGGATCCCCATCGTTCTCGCCGCCCAAGAGCCGGACGGCTATCTGCAAACCGCCTTCATGCTCGATGAGCGCAAAGAGCGCTGGTCACCGCGCTTCCGGACCGATCACGAAGGCTACACGGCCGGCTATTTCATCGAGTCGGCCATCAACCATTACACACTCACCGACGGCAGCGACCGCCGCCTGTATGATGCGGCCAAAAAGCTGGCAGATTGTTGGGTCGCCAACATTGGCCCCGAACCCGGCAAAAAGGAGTGGTTCGACGGCCATCAGGAAATGGAGCAGGCGCTCGTGCGCTTCGGCCGCTTCGTGAATGACATGGAAGGCGGCGGCAAAGGCGAAGCCTACATCAAGCTGGCCAAGTTCCTCTTGGATTGCCGCGAGGGCGGCAGCGAATACGACCAGAGCCACGTGCCGGTGCAGCAGCAGTATGAAGCGGTCGGGCACGCGGTGCGCGCCGTGTACTCCTACTCCGGCATGGCCGACGTCGCCAAGGAGACCGGAGACCTCGATTACCGCAGCGCTGTCATGTCGCTGTGGGACAATATCACCAACAAAAAGTATTACGTCACTGGCGGCATCGGCAGCGGCGAAACCTCCGAAGGCTTCGGCCCCAACTATTCGCTGCGCCACAACGCGTACTGCGAATCCTGCTCCACCTGCGGGCAGATCTTCTTTCAGTACAAGATGAACCTGTCCTACCATGACGCGCGGTACGCCGACCTTTACGAAGAATCGATGTACAACGCGCTGTTGGGCTCCTACGACCTCGAGGGCGAAAACTTCTACTACCAGAATCCGCTCGAAGGCGGACGGCTGCGCTATCCCTGGCATCCCTGCCCGTGCTGCGTCGGTAACATCCCGCGGACGCTACTGATGGTGCCCACGTGGACGTACGTCAAGGACGATGACGGCCTGTTTGTGAACATGTACATCGGCGGCACAATCAAAGTCGAGGACGTGGCCGGGACGGACGTGGAAATGGTGCAGAAGACCGACTATCCGTGGAGCGGCAACATCGCAATCACCGTCAACCCGGCGGAGGAAAAGTCGTTCAAGGTCCGCGTGCGTTCACCGAACCGCAGCGTGAGCGGCCTCTACCAAAGCACGCCGGAGGCCGACGGCATCGAATCCATTTCGGTGAATGGCGAGCGAATCGAGCCGACAGTTACCAACGGTTACGCAGTGATCGACCGAACCTGGAAGCGCGACGACAAGATCGAGCTGGTACTCCCGATGAGGCCCCAGCGCGTCACGTGCATCGACGAAGTGGAAGCCAACCGCGGCCGGGTAGCGCTGCGCTATGGGCCGCTTGTGTACAACATCGAGGCCGTCGACGGCAACAACATGGATGGCGTACTCGACCCAAGCTCGGAATTAACAACCGAGTGGCGCCCCGATCTCATGGGCGGCGTGATGGTGATCAAGAGCGAGTTCGCCGACGGCTCGCCGCTTCTGGCCATCCCGAATTACGCGCGCAACAATCGCACGCCGGCGCGCGGTGATGACGAGCTGGCGCGCCCGGACCGTCGTCGAGACCCGGGCGGACAATCCGTCGTATGGATTCGCAGCGCACCTACTCAGTCGCCTTGATGACGATCGTGATGGTGCGTCCGCGCAGCCCGACGCATAGCAGCCGCGAGCGACAGAACGAGTGTCGCGGCAGGTTGCCATCGCTGCCAAACGCAACTCGGCATCGGCCTGTACGATGGCACGTCAATCTGTCGGCAGCGAAGTTGCCCTGGAGTCGTCCGGAAACGACCCTCGGCGGCAACGGCGGAAATCCTGAATCCACGGCCGCTTACGTCAAAGCTGGCGGGCGACAAGATTCTTCGTCGGGCGATGTCGATTTGAATCATCCTCGAACGACTAACGTGTATTAGCGGCGATTTTAATCCTTAAACCACGCGCAGATTGAGCGCGGACGGCCAGCGCAATCGGCGCAGCACAGAATTGCGCCCTTTTTGCGGCAAATCGCTCGTCATGGAGCATAAAACATGAAATTTATCTGTCTCGGATATACGGAAGAGAAAAAATGGGACGATCTGCCGCAAGAACGGCTTGAAGCGATGATGGAGGAATGCTTTGCTTACGACGACGTGCTGCGCAAAAATGGGCATTTTCTCGGTGGAGAAGCGCTGCAAAATTCCAACACCGCCAAAACACTCCGCTGGACCGGGGATAAGGTGATTGTGACGGATGGTCCCTATGTCGAAACCAAGGAACAATTGGGCGGAATCCTGATCCTCGAGGCCAAAGACATGGACCACGCCGTCGAGTTGATGAGGAAGCACCCGGGCGTGCGCCTTGGCGGTCCCTTCGAGATCCGCCCAGCTGACGAGCAGATTAATCAACTGGTCGCCGAACGATCGCGTACTTAGATTTTGGCTCAACATCGCTTCACTGGAATTTCGTATTGCGAATTATTGCGAATCTAAAGTGACGACTGGCCGCGGAGCCGGCCTTCCATATTGCAAGGGTGCACCGTCATCTCCGGTCCGACGCGCCGCACATGCGGCCGCGGATCCACACACCGTAAGGAGGTTCCCATGAAGAAGAATTTGTTTGTTGCCGGCAGTATTGCGGCTGGTTGCGCGCTCGCCGTAGTGGCGTCGCTCGCGATTGCTGAAACACAAAACACGCAGGTCGCCGGCCAGCCCGAGTTCAAGCTGCCGCCCGGTTGGACCATGGAGGATATGGAGGCCTGCATGCTTGCCGGCACTCCAGGCGAAGAGCATAAGAAGCTCGCCGAAGCGGCTGGCACGTGGCACGGAAAGGTCACCATGTGGATGGCCCCGGACACCGAGCCAATGCCCACGAGCGAGTGCACCGCCAAGATCACGCCGATCATGGACGGACGCTTCACCAAGTGCGAATGGACCGGCGAGATGCCCGGCATGGGCCCGTACAACGGCTTCGGCATCACTGGTTTCGATAATGTCTCGAAGAAATACACTTCGATCTGGATCGATAATCACGGCACCGGCATGATGCAGGGCGAGGGCGAACAATCGGCGGACGGCAAGGTGCTCACGCTAACGTATACCCAAAGCTGCCCGATTACCAAGAAGCCGGCCCAGATCCGATCGGTCGAAACAGTTACCGGCCCGGACACGAAGACACTGGAGATGTTCGCGACCGAGCCCAAGAGCGGCAAAGAGTACAAGATGATGCGCGCCGAGCTCACGAAGAAGGAAGACGCCGCGCAGGCAGGAGGCTGAACTGCGACAATTGCTAAATTATGTAACAAATAGCCGCCGATCCCCGACCGCAACGAACTGGTGGTCGCGGCCGGTTGCAATTGGGTTGTGACCCGCAGGGGACACACGAAATAAGGCCCAGCAATTCATTGCCGGGCCTTTTTTACAGGATTCAGCGAAGGCGAACGATCGCGCCTAGTGCGATTAAAGCGAGCAACCACGTCGAAGGTTCGGGCACGGGACGTAAGGTCGAGAAGGTGAGATCGTCCCAACCTACCGTGCCGCCCACATCAAACAGACGAACCGCATGGATGCCGGGCACTTGGACGCTCAGCAATGGACCTCCAACATCAACAGCCGAATCTGTGGCCAGCAGATTTCGATAGATGTCGAAGGCTTCCAAAGATAGCGGACCTCCATCGTCAAACAGATCGGCGCGAATCGAAACGAAATCCGTGACGGCGGCTACATTCGGTGACGTCGGATCAACGAATGAAATAAGCGTGGGGACGCCATAGCGGATGTCATTATGCGTGTTGACACCGCCAATGCCATTACTGCCGCTCGTTGCATGACCGCCTCCTAATCCGATGAGGGCCACATAATCGGGATTCGGAGCTTCAGATCGAAATCGAACACCGTACGCGGCCAAAAGTTGTGTATTCAATCTTGAAGTTGGAGGCACGGGCGTATCGTTGAGAAATCCATTCACAGGAGAAACTTCGGGAACACTTTCAAAGTCAATTGTGGTTATCTCTGCGCCGTGTACAGACACTGGTATCAAGAAAGTAGCAAACGACAATAAGAAGTCTTTGCGGATCATTAGTCCCTCCCATGTAACAACAACAAAACTCAATGTTGTGGCGACTCATATCCACTACTTGCAACAGGATACTCCCGCGCCGAACTTAAGTGAAACTCTCGATCGCTCGTCTCAAGCTCAGAAGCACGTAGAAACGAGCGGCGCCGCGTTCAGCAACCTTGCAACCCAATAGCTCCGTCTCGGCCGTTCGCTACCTCCAGGGCCACTGGTACAATGAACGAATCGCCCTCGTAGCTCAGGGGATAGAGCAGCGGTTTCCTAAACCGCGTGTCGCAGGTTCGATTCCTGCCGGGGGCACTACCAGCGAGGAGCAGAGACCAGGGAGCGAGGAGTCGGAAAGCAATCGCCAAGATCATCGAGGCCATTACGAATAGCCTGTAGTTGCAGCCATTGATTCCCGCGAGGCGCTGATGGCCGAACATCGCGAGAGCGCAAGATTCCACGGCTTGCAGCGCCGCGTAGTCGACTGGCCGGCTGTGGCGGGAATGGTCCTTGAGTGGCTGTTGGCCATCGGCGAGCTTGCATTCGGGGTGCTGCTGTTTGGCTTGGTTGGAGGCTACTTCGGGCAATTCCTCGACTTTGGCTTGTACCTCATTGGTGTGGACTGGGCCGGGCGAGGACGCGAATGGGGCTGGATTCTGGGCGCGGCGGCGGCCGCGATCGGCATGCCGCTGGGGTGGGCCCGGGTCGACGGCAAAAGGTTTTCGCTGCCAAGTCCGCGGAAACTTCGCAAAACGATTTCCGCCGGCGCTCGCCGGCGGCGAACGAAGAAAAAAGAGACCTACGAGTTCCGCAATGCCGGCGATGTCTTGAAAGGCGGCGGCCTGTCGGGCCTGTTCGGCGCCATCCTAGGTTTCTTTCTAGGCGGGGCGCTCTTCATGTGCTGGTTCTCGCTCGCCATGAGCCCGCTGGCGCCCGCAGATTGGTCCGGCTCTCTTGAGGTAAAAGCGCGGCCCCACATCGAACGCCGACCACGCCGCGAACATGAGCGCGGCCCAGTGATTACGAGCGACCACCCGCTGCCCATGTATCTCTGGTTTACGCCGGTTCTGGCTTTCGGCGCACTCGGAGCGGCCGCCGGCACAATCTATGGCGCAGCCGAATACTTCCGCTACGTGGCCAACGTGCCGGCCACCATCCGTGAGCAGCAGCGACACGCCCAGCGCGCGCCCAAAGTGACCCAGGCGGAGGCGACCGCCGCGGCGATCGAGCAGGAGCTGCCGGTCCTCGCGCCAGCGCCGCGACCCGTGCCGCTCAGGGCCCAATGGCAGCTACTGCGCCGCGGCAGCGGGATAGGTCTGGTACTGGGCGTCGCCTGCAGCATCGTCGGCGTGGTTTTCTTGCTGGCATCAGTGCTCGACCGGCCGAATTCCACGGAAGAGTTTTTCGTGTTTATCCTGCTTACGACTGTTTTTCTTATCGTTGGCGCCCTCGCGACCGCGGCTAGCGCGCACCACTGGCGGCGTCAGGTGGCGATCCTGCGTCGCGGGTATTTGGCAAAGTGCAGCATCGAGAAATGCAAAGATCTCCAATCCGGCAAGTGGAAGCCTTACCAGACACTGCTGGCCGAGCTGCGTGCCGCTTGGGACACGCCGCTGTCAGCCTGCAACACAAAGGCCGACACAAAACGTTTTCAGCGGTTCGCAAGGGTTTTCAAGGTGTTTGCCGTGATCGTATTCGCATTCATGGGCATTGGAGGAGTGATCGTCAGCGGCGGCGTAATCTACGTTGCCGTCGTCGAGCATGACCCGCTGGCCATCTTTGGCGTATTTTTCATCGCAGCCTGGTGGGCGCTTGTCGTCTGGATGGCGCGGTCGTTCTTAAGAGTATTGCGCCCTCTGACGAATGTGGGGAGTCAGACGCTGAAGTCGCTAGGCATCCAACCGATTGTCGAGTGCCGCGCCGTGTACTCGCTGCCACAGGGCAAGACGATCGAGTTAAAAACAAAAATAGACCTGTCGCGTCGATTGGCGCCCGGCAGCGGGGAGCCGGACGACGTCGCGGTTTACGATCCGTTGCAGCCGTCGCGCGCGCTTCTATTGAGTAGCTTTGATCCGCCACTCGAGATCGGCCAGGGAGGGCGCTGGCAAGTCGCCAGGCGATGAAAACGCCGATGCAGCGAACGCTGGGTGGCCGAGCCCGCGGCCAGCCGCGGCACTTTCGATCCTGACAGTTTTGGGCGTTTGGGTTATACTCGGCCCCAGACGGGAAGTGGGACGGACAATCGTGTCCGTCCTCTACAGCGGCACGTCGGCCTACACGGCGCTGTCGACCAATCGCACTCACTGCGCGCCTGCTTCGTCGTTCTCGACGGACAAGATCGTCCGTCCCACGATCGGCCATGCCCAAATACATCGTCCGCCATGGAGTGATGCGCAATCTGGGGGTCTTTGCGCCTCGCGGGCGCGACACCTTTGTGCGCGGCGACCAGGTAATTGCGCGCACCACACGCGGCCTGGAATCGGGCGAGGTCCTGTGCGAGGCAACCGACGCGGCCGTCGCGCAAATGGTTGACGCCAAGCAGGGACAGATCCTGCGCCGCATGACCGACGACGATGCTCGCGACCTGCGCAAGATGTTCGAGCAGGAGCGGCGCGAGTACAGCGTCTGCCAGCAGCAGATCAAGCAGCTGGGTTTGGAGATGAAGCTGGTCGACGTGGAGCATCTGTATGGCGGCGAGCGCGTGGTGATTTACTACTTGGCCGAGGGCCGCGTCGACTTTCGCGAGCTGGTGAAAGTTCTGGCCAACGAGTTCCAAACGCGAATCGAAATGCGGCAAATCGGCGTGCGCGACGAAGCCAAGCTGCTGGCCGATTACGGCGACTGCGGCAAGGTGGTGTGCTGCAACACGCACCTCAGCGAGATGCCGCCAGTGTCCATGAAGATGGCCAAGCTGCAGCGGGCCACGCTGGACCCCAGCAAGATATCCGGCCGCTGCGGCCGGCTGAAGTGCTGCCTGCGATACGAGTACGATACGTACCAGGAGCTGCAGCGCGAGCTGCCGCCGGTGGGCGCCGACATCATCACCAGTAGCGGGCGCGCCCGCGTGCTGGCGCAAGAAATTCTCGCCGGGCAGATTCTCATCGAGACCGAGGACATGCGGCGTATCGTCATCGAGGCAGCCGACGTCCTCACGGTGCTCAAGCGCGAGAAGCCGCGCCGCGACGAAAGGCCGGCGGCCGGCGATGAAACGCTCGATCAGCCCGCAGCCGAACCGCTGCCCGACGAGCTCGCCAAACTGGAAGATACGTTCTTTCGGTATGCCGACGACGGCAACTCCGCCGAAACGAACGGCGATGGCAGTTGACGTGAACCGCCAGGGCGCCAAGACAAGAACACCAAGAAAGCTGCGCGAGCGCGCTGTTTGTCCATTTCGTCAAGATCGTCTTGCTTTAAAAACTCTGCCTTCTTGGCGTCCCTGGCGGTCCAAATCTTCGCAAGTCTGCGGCCATATACGGTTTTTCGCCGCCCCAGTTGCCTAAACGGCGAGTGGGACCGAAAATGGATTCATGCTCGAACAAGAACATCCATTGACTGAATTGTTGCGGCGCGATCGGCGTTATCATCGCGACGCGTATTTCTTTGTCTTCGAAGCGCTGAAGCATGCCCAAGAGAATATGGGCATGGGGCAGTCCTCCACGAGCGAAGAAGAGGAGGCCGAGCGGCACGTCACCGGCCAGCAATTGTGCGAGGCCATCCGCCAGTATGCCGTGCAGCAATTCGGGCTCATGGCCAAAAGCGTGCTCAACGAATGGGGCGTTCGCAATACGGGCGACTTTGGCGAGATCGTGTTCAACTTGATCGAAATCAAGCTGATGCGAAAAACCGAAAACGATCGGCGCGAAGATTTCGACAACGTGTTCGACTTCGACGACGGGTTGCGCGACGCCTTCCTGCCAATTACCTCGGACTCATGACAGCGATGGAACGGGCCAACGCAAGCCGCTGGCAGTTGATCGCCGCCAGTGTGCTTTGGATGTTATGGATTGTAGTGCTGGCCTGGATGGCGATTTACGGCTAATTGCCGCTGTTATTCCCGCCGCTGATTACCGGCTTCATGTCACTACAGGGGTCTTGTGATGTGGCTTTCAAATCGTTCGCGTACACGCATTGCATGCTGGTCGATCGCAGTTTGTTGTAGCCTTCTGGCATCAAGCCGCGCCTCCGGCCAGGAGACACAGTCAACGCCCAATTCGGCGAAACTCGACGCGTCGATCAGTAAGGCCATCGGCTTCCTTGAGCAATCGCAAGCCGACGACGGTTCGTTCAGCGCAGCATCCGGCCCGGGCATCACGGCGATTGTCGCCTCCGCGCTTCTGCGGAATGGCCGCACGGTGAACGACCCGGTTGTGGCCGGCGCGCTGAAGTACCTGGAAGGGCACCTGCACGCGGACGGCGGTATCTACCAGGAGGGCAGCCGATACAAAAACTACGAGACGTCGCTCTCGATCGTCTGCTTCCAGCTGGCAAACAAAGACGGCCGATACGACGATTTGCTCGCCGGCGCCGAGAAGTTCGTCAAAGCTCAGCAGTGGGACGAGGATGAAGGGCACGAAATCTCCAGCATGAGCTATGGCGGGGCGGGCTACGGTTCGCACAGCCGGCCTGACCTCTCGAACACCAGTTTCCTTGTCGACGCGCTGCATGAAATCGGCCGCGGCGAGGATGATCCGGCGCTGCAAAAAGCGCTGCTCTTTATTTCGCGCTGCCAGAATCTTGAAAGCGAGCACAACACATCGCCGCACGCGGCCAAGGTGAACGACGGCGGCTTTTATTACACAGTAGCCGCCGGCGGGCAAAGCCAGGCCGGCCAAACGCCCGAAGGGGGCCTGCGCAGCTACGGCTCGATGACTTATGCCGGCCTCAAAAGCATGATCTACGCCGGCCTCTCGCGCGACGACCCGCGCGTGCAGGCCGCCTACGACTGGATTTGCAAGCACTACACGGTAACCGAGAATCCCGGTATGGGCGATAACGGGTTGTTTTACTACTACCACACGTTCGCCAAAGCCTTGTCAACGATCGGCGATGATCACGTCATCGCCGCCGACGGCAAATCGCACGACTGGCGCGCCGAGCTCGCCGAGCAGCTGATCTCGCTGCAAAAAGATGATGGCAGCTGGATCAACTCCAACGCGCGCTGGCTCGAAGGCGACCCGAACCTCGTGACGGCCTATTCATTGCTTGCGTTATCGTATTGCCGGCCGTAGCGACTGCGATTTGGATGCATGGCGCCGGTGCATATCGCCGCTAAGCGCCGCCGCTGCGCGGCGGTTGCGCGCAATAATTGCGGGGTGTCGTTCGGCCAGGGGCGCTCACAACGATCGCAAAAACGCCACGGCGTTTTCAATTTCCGCGGCCGGATTGGCCGCGTCGCGGCTTTCGATTGTGACCCAACCACGGTAATTGAACTCGGTGAGCCGCCCCAAAAGCTCCGGCAAATCGGCCGTGCCGCGGCCGATCTCGACCGGCTTTGGATGCCCCGCGCTCAAGTCGCGCACCGCATCGGACGCGTGTACGTGCAGCACATGCCGGCCCAGCACTTCGACTGCCTCCTGCGGTGAATGGCCGGCCAGAATCAACTCGCCCGGATGCAAATCGATGCCAATCGTGCGCTCCGGCAAAGCGCTGATAAGTCGGGCCAAACTCTGCGGGCTGGCATCGGCCGTCTGAGCGGCGAACCTTGCGCCTACGCGCTCGCCATGTGCGCCGATCGCCGTGAGTGCCTCGACGAGGCGGCCGAATCGCAGGTCGTCTTCGCCATCCGGCACGCGGCCGACGCGGTTGATCACGACGTCGGTTCTCAAGTCAACGGCAAACCGCATCGCCGCCTGCGTGGCGAACACGCGCCGCTCCAGCCCCTCCAGATCGTCGTAGCCGCGGCGCGTGGGAAAGGCGACGGCCGAAACCCGCAGGTTGAAGTCGCCCAGCAGCTTGTGCAGCTCGCGGAGGCCGGTCTGCGATAGCTCCGAAGGCGGCAGTTCGCGTCGTACGTCAATCTCCACGCCGTCGGCGCCCAAGCGAGCCGCGGTTCGCAGCGCCTGTCGTAGCGGTTGTCGCAGGCTTCGAGTTTGAATGCCGATTTTGACGATTGACATGGTTGTAAGGAGGAGTGAGTAGGCGAGTACGTGAGTAAGTGAATAGGATCGTACTTCCGACACGTACTCACTTACTCATCTACTCACTTACTCACCTACCCCACCCGGCTGTGTACGGTACGCTTTTGAGTGAACACTCGATCAATATTCGCCCTGATTGCCAGCCTGATTCTACCCGCCGGCGCTGCAGTTGGCGAAGAGCTCGCCGCGGACGCCGTGAGCGTGTTCGACTGCAAGTTCAACGAAGAGTGGGACGTGAATTTCGATCGCTGGCCGGACCGCTGGGTCCGCCAGACGGGGGTCGAGTATCCGCATTACGTCAGGATCGGAATTCAAGATGACGAGACGGCCGTGGGCAAGAAGTGCCTGCGGCTCGAGCTGGACGGCGCGGCGGCCGCCGTTTCCAGCCCGCCCATCCGCGTCATGTCGCGGTTCAGCTACGACTTCGAGGCCCAACTTAAGAACGAAGGGCTGAAGCACAGCGTGGTCGTGATCACGCTTGAGTTCTCTGACACAAACGGCCGCGTGCTGCAAGCGTGCCGCAGCAAACCGTTTTCAACGACCAAGGGCTGGGAACAAGTGCGTTTTGAGCACGTGGAACTCACGGACAAAGCAATCGATCGGGTTGTTGTTCGCTTGGAGGTTGTTCGCAGCAATAAAGGCGATTTGCAGGGCCGCGTTTCGCTGGCCGACGTCTGGCTGGCGCGGCTGCCGCGCATCACCGTGTCCAGCGACAGCCCCTACAACGTCTACGACGACCTGAAGAAGGTGGTCGTCCGTTGCGAGCTTTCGGGAATTCGCGAAAGCAACCCGGAGATTTATTTCCAGTTATTCGACAAGAACGATCAAGAGCTGGAGAGTCACCACGAGCGGCTCAATGGCCGGCAGATCGTCGACGAAGCCCAGCAAACGGCCGCGATAACCGACGGCGTCGACAAAGGACCGGTCGGCTACGAAGGCACGGCTGAATGGCGGCCCAACATTCCGGACTATGGTTTTTACCGTGTCGTGGTGAAAATGGTCAGCCCCCAAGCGGCAGATGGCGAAGGTGATTCCGAGCGCAAGCTGGACGACCGCGAAGTTTGGCTGGCCGTCGTGCCGCCGCTGCCGATGCCGCGGGGCGGTGAATTCGGTTGGACGCTGCCGGACGGTGACAAGCCGCTTTCGTTTCAGGATTTGAGCCGCCTGCTCCCGCAGGTGGGAATCAATTGGGTTAAGGTGCCGGTTTGGTTCGACGCCGACAATCCGCGGCGCGGCGACGAACTGATACGATTCGTCGAGGTGCTCGGCGCATCGAATATCGAAGCGATCGGCGTCATCGACCGGCCGCCGACGAACTACGAGCTTTCCCCGCGTACCGGCACCAATCTGCCGGTCGCCGACCTGCTCTCGGAAGAAACGAGTGCCACCTGGTCGGCGTCGCTGGAGCCGGTAATGACCCGGCTTTCGCTGCGCGTTCGCTGGTGGCAGCTCGGGCGCGAGTACGACACCAGCTTCGCCGGCATCGTGGGACTGCCGCAGCGCATTAACGATCTGCGTACGCTGCTGTTTCGATTCGGGCAGGATGTGAAGCTTGGCATGAGCTGGGAATGGGACAATGAGAATCGCACCTCGGGCCCAGTGCCTTGGGACTTCGAGCAACTGTGCATTAATCCTCGGCCGAATGAAGCAAAGTTCAACGAGCTCTTGGAAATGTCGCGCAATAGCTCGGCCGAGCATTGGGTGCTGATTGAACCGCCGCCGCGGCCCACGAGCGAGTCCCAATTCGACGCCCAGGCCTTAGCCGATCGCGCAAGCGAATTTGTGCGGCAGCTTGTGGCAGCCAAGGTCCGCGGCGTACGGGCCATCATCGTGCCCAACCCGTTCAACGACGAAAATGGCCTGATGCGCGCCAACGGCATGGCGGCCGAACTGCTGCTGCCGTGGCGCACGACCGCCGTGATGCTTGGCGGCGCATCCTACCTAGGTCAAATGCAGCTCCCCGGCGGCAGCGAAAATCGCATCTTTCTGCGGCCGGATGGCCGCGTCGCGATGGTCATTTGGAATTCAGAGCCCACGCGCGAAGTGCTGTACCTCGGTCAGGACATCGAGCACATCGACATCGACGGCCGCAGCACGACGCCGGCCAACGATGGCAATGAACAAGTCATCGACGTGCGCCCGGTACCATCGTTCGTGTTGGGCCTGCACGAGGCGATCACGCGCTGGCGGATGGCAGTAAGCTTCGAGCACAGCCAGGTGCCCAGCATTTTCATGAAACCGCATCGCAATTCATTGCGAGTCCAAAACTTCTTTTCGCAAGGCGTGGGCGGCACGTTCAGAATTATTGTTCCTCAGGAGGCGCATGCCGAGAAAAAGCTCAATGCCGACGGCTCCCTGGCGGAGTCTTCGGGCCTGGTGACCGATCGCTGGTCGATCGAGCCCCCGCATGGCACCATCGTGCTGGCCGCCGGCGAGAAATACGAATTCCCATTCGACATCCGTTTGAAGAACGCGCTTTTTGGACGCCAGCCAATCCGCGTCGAGTTCAAACTGCAAGCCGACGAACAGTATGAGTTCAGCGTTTACACGGAACTGGAAGTGGGCACGGTCGATCTTACGCTCGACGTGAAAACGCATGTCGACAAGGACGGGACACTCATCGTCGAGCAGCTCATGACCAACAGCGCCAAACAACTGGCCGATTTTCGCTGTTATCTGTGGGCCCAGGGCCATCGCCGCCAACGAGTGCAGGTATATCGCTTGGGTCCGAACCTGGACCGCAAAGTTTATCGCTATTCCAACGGTGCGGGGCTGGTCGGTACGCCGATGCTGCTGGAAATTGAAGAGCAAAACGGTCCGCGTGTGCTGAAATATCAATTCGTCGCAACAGCCGAACCGCCGCGGGACGAAGCGACCGACGCGAACAAGGATGATGCGTCGAATGAGGGAACTGCGGCGCCTGACACGGTGGAGCCGGCGTTGACGACCGTAACGGTCGAATAGGTTGCGCGTGACTTCCCGATTGTAGCGTGCGCCGCCGCGCCAGCATTCGTGGTGCTCGTGCGCAACGAGCGCTTGACCACTCGTTTTTCGCTATCAATTGCCGGGTAATGCCACGATCCACGTGCTTGGTTGACCGGTGCGGGCCTGTTTCTAGAATGGAGGGGTAACGGCAGGATGGCCGTTGACTTGCCGCGCCGCGATTGCTGGCTGCGATTCTCACCAGCTCGGAAGGCCTGTGGAGCAACCTGCCGCCATGAACTCCTCTCCTCGCTTTCTCACCGCGCTGCCGGTTTACAACGAAGCGTCGCACGTCAACCCGGTGCTCGATGAAGTGCTGCGCTACGCCGGCGACGTGATTGTCGTCGACGACGGTTCGACCGACGGCACGTCCAAACTGTTGGCCGCGCGCCGTGACATCCAATGCATTCGCCACGAGAAGAACCGCGGCTACGGGGCGGCGCTGAAGACCGCGTTCGATTACGCCGAGAGCGCGCCTTACGACGTGCTGGTGACGATCGATTGCGATGGGCAGCATGAGCCGCAGCGCATCGGCCAGCTCGTGGCCGCCTGCCGCGATGCCGATATCGTTTCCGGCAGCCGCTACCTGTGGAACGAAAAACAGGCAAATCGCGCCCCGGCCGAGCGCCGCCAGATCAACATGCAAATCACCCGCGAGCTCAACGAACGATTTAACCTGACGCTCACCGACGCATTTTGCGGCTTCAAGGCGTATCGCACCGATGCGCTCGCGCAGCTGCAAATCACCGAGCCCGGCTACGGCATGCCGATCGAGCTGTGGGTGCAGGCGGCGCATCGCGGACTGCACGTTGTGGAGATTCCCGTGCCGCTCATCTATCTAGACGAGGAGCGCAGCTTCGGCGGCAGCCTCGATGACGGCCGGCGGCGACTGGAGTATTATCATCAGGTGCTCGACCGCGCAATTGCCGCCGTCGAAGCCGACGAAACGCCAGGGGAGTCCGCCCCCAAATTGCCAACGGTTCAATGCCGCGCAAGGTAATTGGGGTCGGGAGTCTTTATTAAGGTTTGCTGACAGAACCCGGCAGGAAGTCGTGGAATTTGCATTACTATTTCACGCCGTCGACTCCCGATCCTTTTGGCGACGCCACGCGAAAGGGGCCGGGAGTCGCAACCCTACATCGATTGTTAACGCATTTGCGTTCCATCGCCGCTAGTGACGGCAGCGCCGGTTGAAGACTCCCGACCCCAAGTAATTCATTCAAACTCGGTCGCTCTCGAAACATGCTAATGGAACGTGCGAGCGAGTTCAGGCGGCTGCGTGCCCCGCAGGAAGACGGTCAAAAGCTGATTGACCCGCCTTGGTCCGCGCTGAGCGAAGTTGTTGCCGACAACCGGCAGCGGCTGGCGCAGGTCGATGTGGACATTCAGGGGCGTTCCGCCGCCGACCTAGCGGCAACCGCTCGCCACGCGCTCATCCATCAAGCGGCCAACTACACGAGCCTCTACCGCGACGTGGCTGATCGATTGCGAAATCCATCGGCCGGCGCGCCGCTCGTTCTTTCCGGCCATCAGCCCCAACTTTTTCATGCGGGCGTATGGTACAAGAATTTTGTGCTCGGCGGTTTGTCGCGGCGTCTGGGCGGCGTCGGGATTCACTTGTTGATCGACAGCGATCTTTGCCGCAGCGCATCGATCCGCGTGCCGACCGGCCCGCGCGAGCGGCCGCGCGCTCAAGCCGTGCCCTACGATGAGCCGGCAGCCGAAGTGCCCTACGAAGAACGTCAGATCCGCGACGAGGCCACGCTCGCGAGCTTCGATAAGCGGGTCACCGCCGTCATTCAACCGTTGGTGCCCGAGCCATTGGTTCGATCGCTCTGGCCGCTCGTGACGCAGCGAAATCGGGCACAAACAAACCTCGGCCTGCGCCTGGCACAGGCACGGCATGCGCTGGAACAAACCTGGAGCAACCACACGCTCGAACTGCCGCAGAGCGCCGTCTGCCAACTGCCTGAATTCGCCTGGTTCGTATGCCACGTTTTGGCACACTTGCCGCGGTTTTGGACGGCTCACAACGATTCGCTCGCTGCATATCGTGCGGCCCATCGGCTACGCAACCGCGCTCAACCCGTGCCCGACCTCACCGAATCCGACGGCTGGCTGGAAGCACCCTTCTGGATTTGGTCGGCCTCCGATCCCCGCCGGCGACCGCTCTTCGCCCGGCAATCAGCCGACGAACTGCAGATTACCGACCGCGAAGCTTTTAGGATTGCGCTGCCGCTGTCGGCCGATCGCGGCGCTGCGGCGGCTGTCGAAAAACTGCTGGAGCTGCCGGCACGCCGCATCAAGATTCGCACTCGCGCCCTGGCCACGACGCTGTTTGCCCGGCTCGTGCTCAGCGATATGTTCCTGCATGGGATCGGCGGCGCGAAGTACGATCAAGTGACCGACGAAATTGCGAGGCAGTTTTTTGGCTTCGAGCTGCCACAGTTCGCGACGGTCTCCGCCACGCTGCGCCTGCCGATCTCCCATGAACGAATGGATGCGCTTCAGGAGAGCAAGCTGCGGCAGCAAGCGCGCGAGATGCGGTATCATCCAGAACGGTATGTAACCGTTAATGGGCCGCTGCCGCCGGAAGATGCGCGGGCTGTCGCCCAGCTCATCAAAGCAAAGCTGCATTGGATTCGCACCCCCAAAACGCGGGATAACGCCCGCGAGCGTCACGTGGCAATTGCTGGTGCGAACCAGGCGTTGCAGCCTTACTTGACGAAAATACGCGACCATGTGGAGCGGCGACGTGAAGAGCTCGCCGAACGCAAACGCGCCGGCGGCATTCTCGCGTCACGCGAATACTCCTTCTGCTTGCATCCGCGCGAGCACTTTGAGCAGTTGCTTCTGGACGATCCGCCGCTTGTGCCGTAATCTTAACCCAGAGCGCGTCATCGTGCCTCCCTCTCCCCTCCGGGTCGAAGATCCCCCGTGGCGGGAGACGGTCGAGGTGAGGGCGCTCTCGGGGCTCGTCATCGATACGGAACCACGAAGCGGCCTGTTCCATGGACGTGGTGTCGACTCCGTCGGCGATTGGGTCTATTCATGCCAGGGAGCCGCGCCTCGTCTTCGCGCACGTCAGCGACCATGCGGCGATTCACGCGCTTCTGCGGGCCGCCAATCAGTCGCCATCCTACGACGATTTTCTCACCTCGCTCGATGAACCGTCCTACGAACCCAGCGATCGCCTGCTGCTACGCTACGGCCAGCAGATCGTTGCCCACGCGCAGCTGCTCGAGCGCATGGCGTGGTTCGGCGGCGTGAAGATTGCCGTCGGCAGCGTACAGGACCTGGCCATTTTGCCGGAGTACGCTCAGGCGGGCTACGAAGTCAAGCTGCTTGCGACCGCCGAGCAGCAAATGCACGAATCTCAGGCCATCATCTCGCTCACTCGCAGCGATCGTCCCGAACCGTTTCGCGCCGCCGGGTGGACCGATGTGCGCGGGCAGGGACATTCCGAAGTCGCGATCGGCGATCTGCTGGCCCATCTTTCTGCTCAATCTGCGATCGCGTCGCGTCGCTGGCAGTCGCCGCAGATTCGCCGTTGGCGACACGTTGAATTGGACGCGGTGCGAGCCGTCTACGCGGAATCAGCCAGCCGTGGTTGGGGAGCAGTGCACCGCGGCGAAACGTATTGGCAGTGGCTCGTTGGCCGCAAAGCGCACTCCGATGTGATTGTCGCCGTCGAAGGCGCCGACCAATGGCAGGACGCCGAGAAACAGTCGCGAATTGTCGGTTATGCGGTCACCTGCGGCGATAAGATTCTCGAGCTTTGTTGCTTGGCAGACTTTGCGCGCGCAGCGCCTCGCCTTGTCGTGCGCGCCTGCCAGGAGGCCATCGAGCACGACCACCACACACTTTCGCTCTATGCTCCGGCGTCCGACCCGCTGCACGAGCTTGTCGTAACGGCCGGCGGCAGTTGGTGCGCCGACGAGCGCAGCGCCGGCGGCACGCTGCTGGTGAAACTTCTTTCGCCGCCGCGCTGGGTGCAGGCGATTTATCCGATCCTCCGGCGGCGCGCGAAGCGCGCCGGTTTGCCGCGGCCATTTCAGATTTGTTTCGATTGCGGCAGCAAGCGGCACCAGCTTGTGGTGACGCGGCGCAGCAGCCGCCTGGTGGAGGATACGTCGAATGCCGCCGACGTCCAATGTGACGCCGCCACGTTTGAATCGCTTCTGGTGGGCAATCTTAGCGTGTCAAAGGCGATCGAATCGGGCCGTCTCCATGCTGCGACTGAAGAGATGCTCGAGCGCGTCAACGCGCTTTTCCCGCCGGCGCTTTTCTGGCAATCACGATTCGACATGCTGCGGTTCTGATGTAGCAGGCACACTCCGTGTGCCGTCCGCCGAAGTTGCAAAATCGATCCAGCACGGAGCGCATTTAAGCAAGTTGCACCGCCTCCAGCTTGACGCACTTCTCCGGTGCCGTTACGGCACACGGAGTGTGCCTACTACTTTCGGCGCAGATAGCCTGCGCTGGATTGGAAGTATTTCTGCCGGCGGCGCTCGGCGATGTTGGTTTCGGCGGCCGATTGCCGCGCCTTGAGATCGGCGATGCTGGCGGCGCAGTAACGGCAGCCGATCGTTTCCAGATGAAATCGAGTGTATTCGGCCGCCTCGCCCGGCAGCACGCCCAGCAGGTAGCTACCCAACTGCTCGCGCGAAGGGCAGCTGAGCCGGTGCCGCCGCCAGATCTCGCCCAGCGAATGCACACCCGCATCGCGCCGGCCGTTGATCGCCGCGAGCTGCTTCTGCAACGCATCGCTCTTGCGCAGCGCATCCTCGATCGCCGCCATCCGCTCGACGGGCAAGGCCTCGTCGAGGAAGGCTTCGAGCTCGATTGTGGTGAAATCGGGCATGGTGAGTAGGTGAATAGGTGAGTAAGTGAGTAGGTGAGTAGGTGAGTAGGTGACGATACTGGATACCCTACTCACTTACTCACTTACTCACCTACTCACTCCTCCTCTGCATACAACTCTGGAAACACATCCTCGTTTAGCCGCTGTTTTTTCACGAGGTTTCGCAGTCGGTCGAGAAAATCGAACTTGAAGTTGGCAACCTGCTGCTCGCTGATGCCGAGCTCTGCGGCCACGTCTTTGTTGGCCGCGCCGCGCACGAACAGGAGCTCCATGCACTTGAGCTTCTCCCAATCGCCCTTGGTGCGCCAATGCTCGATCTGCTCACCGATGCCGCGCGCCAGCGCTTCTTCCTCGAGCGCCTTGCGTTCACCACTGCGGGCGATGCTACTGGCCGGGCGTCCTGCTCCCGGCATGTCCCAGTTGCCGCTGCCGCTCGCGCCCGTGGACGACAGCGGCAGGGCCGGCCGCCGGCCTTCGCGCCGCAAGTAATCTGTCAGCTTGTGGGCCGCGATGGAAAACAGGTAGCTTTCCAGGGGCCGCCGCGTGTCGTAGTTCGGCAGGCTGGTGAGAAAGCCGATGAACGTCTCCTGCACGACGTCCTCGCTCGAAGCCCGCCGCCGCAGCCGGCTGTCGACGAACGACAAGAGCCGCCCTTCGTACTGCGCAATGAGCGTGTTCCAGGCTTCCGGCTTGCCGGAGCGGATCTGCTCGACCAACAGCATGTCGGGATGCGGCGTGTTGGGCATGGCGCGTCAAAGACTTGGGATTCTTCCAATTATCTTCGATCCACCACCGGTATGCCACACCCCGATAAGGATTAAACCGCCAAGACACGAAGCGCGCCAAGACAAACAATCGAAGATCGCCTTTCTTGGCGCCTTGGCGGTTTATTTATTGTCAATGCGGCAGGTCGAAGCCCATTTCGGCCAACAGCGCGTACAGACCGAATGTTCCAATCACCGCAAGCGGCACGCCGATGAACAGCCGCTTGGTGTAGTAACCCTTGGTCCAGGTGTCGACCTTCAAAAGCCCCCAGGCCAGTCCCAAAAGCCCCAATACCGAGGTGGCGCCCAGCCCGACAAGCGCGAAACGCTCCTGTCGCTGGCTGATCTGCCATCGCTGACGCAGCTCATTGTCGACCGCCGGCGTGAATTCAATTTGCGTGTAGAGTTTCAGCATCTTCCCAAACGATCGCTCGACCTCCTCGAGGTATTCGTCGCGGGCGATCTCATGGTGGATGTAGTCAATCGTGATGCCGGCTTTTTCCAACTCCGCGAGAAACCACGGCGCCTGGCCTTCAAGGCGCAAGACATAGTCCCG
>DASXWB010000263.1:0-5140 GCA_036503915.1 Lacipirellulaceae bacterium
CCTGCGCTCGGCCGCCGAACGAGTGATAGAAGACCTAGAACTACGAATCGGCAAACTCCTCGAATGCTTCCTACCCGATGAGTGTAGCCGCTACTTTTCCCACTGCGGATACTCCGCACGCCAATTCTAAAAATGCTCTAGATTGGCGACATATTCGTGGCGGCGGACGACCGTTGTCATCTCACGTCTCGTCGTACAATCCTGTCAATCGCCCTGAAAGGGCACGGATATGAAAGCCCAGGGCAAGGCCAAGCGAGCAAAGCGAGCTTGGCCGTCGCCCTGGGTAAACTTTCAATTAACGAATTGAAGCCCTGAATGGGCGGAATAAACCGCGACGTGCGCGCTTCGGACGCGCTTATAGCCGCTATCTGCGTCAAGCAATCTGCACAATTCGCGCGCGATGGCAGAGCGGATACGTGCCCACGAAGTCGGCCAGGCGCTTCTTCATCGTTTCGAACGACGGGCCGTACATGTAGAGGGCCGTTTCGGTCGGCCCTTGCCAGTGGCTGTGAACCTTGCCCTCTTCACCCAGTAGACGATTGAATTCGCTGTACACGAAATTGGAGTCGCACTCGGCGTAGACATCGTCCGGCAAGTCGCTGCCGTTGAGATACACGGCCAAGCCTTCGTTCCTGCCGATCGGCAGCTCTTCGTCCTGACCAGGCAGGCGAAGCTTTGAACCTTTGGGGGCCCCTAGCTCTTCCAAGGTTTGCTTAATGAGCGCGATGTTTTTCGCGGCCGGCTCGCGGACCTCGATTTCGATATCGCAAAAGGCGATTTCCTTGTCGGCCCGGAGCATGGTTCCACCGCCGACGACGCTCCCGGCGCGATGCTTCTCCAACACTTCCTGCAGCGGATCTTCATACAGCTCGCCGCGGTCCATCGGCTGAGCTCGATCATTGAGTTGGGCCACGACGAGAGTCGACTGCGTGGCGGTCTGTCTTGCAAAAAGCTTGCCGAGCATGATGGTGCTCCAAATCTGGTGGCGCTGTGCCGGTTGACGGGGCCGGTCTTACAAGCTTAGCTCGCGGCGGGCTGGAGGCCCTGGGCCAAATTTGGCCGAAGAAAGCGAGGGATCGGTGTCAGAATAAAAACGCGACAAGCGATTTTTGTCGCGATTTAACGGGGTGCCACTGGCTTTGCCAGTGCTTATCGGGGAACTGCCAGGTGTAATTGGCGCGCGTTTGAGCACGAACCAGCTTGTACTCGAACGGAAAATGCTGGAGCGTTGCAGCGGAACTACTGACTGCGAGGCCTTCGCGAAGGAGTGCACTGGCAAAGCCAGTGGCACCCAACGCCTAACGCAACTTCCGCTGATATTCCGCCTGCCAGTCGTTGAAGTCCCGCAACAGCTCGTCGCGCTGCCGGGCAAGTTGGGCGAGAGCAAGTTTTGCGAAGGCCCGTTTGCCGCCCGCCGCGTCTTCCGGCGCAAGCTCGCGCACCGCGCGCTGAACTTCAGCTCAGTGGCTCGTGCGTCGATGTGCAGGCCCCGATCGTCGACCCAGTATTTGGCTTCGATCGTAACGATCTGGCCGATGGTCGCCTCGCCGCGCACGTCGATTCTCTTGTCGTCGACCGCGACGCGCCCGTCGAAGCGAAACAGGGCATTGATCTTGACTTTCAAATCGGCCCGGCCCAGCAGCAGCTCGAACTCGCGCAGCTCGATCTTGACGTGCTCCTTCGGGTCAATCGCCCGCGCGCTCGCCACGAGTTGCGGGCCATCGAGCTTGAACTCGCGGTCCGTCAAGTAATCGACGGCGCCAGCCTTGATCGCCTCTTCGGCGATCTTGCGCCCCTGCTCCTCCTCGTCGTTTTGCGCCTGCGCTGTGCCGACGCCAAGCGAACAAATTGCGCCCACGATAATACCTGCAATTGAATTCTGCATGGGAGGCTTCGATTCGTTTGGCCGATCGGCGGCTCGATAACGGGGCCTAGCGATTTAGCAAACGCCATGCACGTGGATACACGAGTCCATCAGTTTCAACAACGCTATTTCGCCATTGACAGAATAATCTATTGCCGCACTTGAGCGGCCGACATGTATGAGCCCAGAGTGTGCGAAAGGGCACAGTACACGGTCGCATTGGCGCGCCTTTGGCCGCGGTATCTGCAGCGTCAGCGGCTAATTTCGCGAAGAAGTACTCGCGTTTCTAATGGTTGTTCCGCGAATTAGCGACAGTACCTGGCCACGAAACCCCAAAAACCGCGTGCATTTCGTAATTGTTCGATGGCCTTAAACGATTTCTTTGGTCGTACCGCTCCAGCGCACATTGGCCTGAGACGAGTGCGTGCGCATTTGGTATGGCATTCGCCAAGCTCAATTGCGTCGTGCAAGCTTTTAAACCGATCGCGCCCGTCCGTGTCCAATCGGCGAGATCTACGACAACGGGGGGGCTATTTTTCCCGACGCGATGCAGGCGCTGAAGATCCGAGATGAATCAATTCCGCTGCCCTATATGAGTGCGAGGACCACGCCATGACCACAATGATTCGTAAACCATTATTTGCCACGGCCGTCGCCACGCTGGTGATTGGCACGTGCACGGTTACCGCGGCATTCCCCAGCCGCGGCGGAAGTTGCACCGATTGCCACGAAAATCCTGGTGGCTCCCTTACGGCGTCCCCAAACCCACTCGATATTCAACTGGGGCAAACTAAGTTGCTGACGTTTACGGTTACCAGCCTTGGCGGCGCCGACAACAGCGCCATCTCCGTACAGGGTCTGGAGAACCCGGCCCTGAACGCCTCGATTGCTCCCGGCGGGAACAACTGGACCTACAGGACAAATGCGACGTACGGCAGTTCGTACGTATCTGATATCATTACGAGCACTGGACCCTACACACTAAACCTGGCGATCGGCAGTCTGGCCACCCCCGGCACGTATCCGATCGTAGTGATGTACGCGGGCGACGGAGAGCGAGCAACGGAATACAATCCGGGCTTCACGTTGCGCGTGCTGATGGCGGCTTTGGCCGGTGATTACAACGGCGATGGTAGCGTGGATGCCGCCGACTACGTCGTGTGGCGCAAGACCGACGGGACGCCGGGCGAATATAACACCTGGCGGACGAATTTCGGCCAGACCGCCGGCAGCGGCGCGAGTGTCCTGGCCAGTGCAGCGGTTCCTGAACCGTCGGCGGTGCTGATGCTGTTGATGGCGATCGTGGCCATGTTCTCAATTCGCTTGCGGGGCAGTGCGCATTAACGCGATCAAGATCGTGTCAGGAAGGTCGTGAGACCTGTGCTGTTTACGAGTTCCACAGTGATCGGCTTTCTCTTCCGGAGTGGCGTTTGACGCCGCTCCGGTCTTGATAAGAGCCCCGAACCACAAAGCCCATGGAAGACTGGTGAGCTGAGTGGGGCCAGCTTCTTACCGCCCCGAGGGGGCACACTGTGTTAGCCCAGGGCGCAGCCCTGGGTTTGATGCCCAAATATCGCAGCAAGCCCTGAAAGGGCGACATAGTGGCTCAGACCCGTATCGCGCTCTTTCAGAGTTCCTTCGGTCGTTGGATTGTTTTCCCAGCGCTGCGCCTCGCGGTGGCGAGGCTGCGCCCTGGGCTTTCACATCTTGCCCTTTCAGGGCAATGCATTGTTCGCGGCCGAGTATCTCAAAGCGGCGCTGGAAGATGCCGATGAGCCGCAGGTACTGTTGATCGTGCTGCGCCACCTGGCGGAGGCCAAAGGCGGCGTAGCCAAAATCGCCAAGGCGGCGGGCATCAAACGGGAAAGCCTCTACCGAGCACTCTCGGAGCGCGGCAACCCGCGGCTCTCGACGCTCGCGGCGGTTCTCAAAGCGGTCGGACTGAAACTAACGGTCGAAGCGGCCGGGCGTGGACGATGAAATGGGCTTCTGTAATTCGCCTTGGTGCCACTCGCCGCGGCGAGTGCCATTGTGCATCATCACCGATCAAGGGCTCCGATCGACAATCCTTGGACAAACGGAAGATCCACGAGCTGTTGTCGTGGCGGGGTAAGCAACTACCAGCTTGCACTCGACCATTCCATCTCGCGCCGCCCACGACAAAGTCTGGCTAACTTGACATGGCGATAATTCCCAGCCCCACCGCAACCAGCGTCGTGGCGATTAGCAGAGTGCGTAGGCTGAAACGGTAGGACCACCGAATCCACGGAATCATAGCGCCGACTCCAAAAGCCAATACAACTACGAGGTGCGGCATAAATATACGCAGTCCATCATCATCGGGACCGTAATGGCCAATGTAAAATCCAAATTGCCTTAACGTGTACGGTAGGTTTCTGGCACCATGTTCCTGAAAATTGTAGAGAAGTTCTTCTTTATGGAATTGTCGGTCGTACTCGAAGCGATGCGTGCTAATCCCGGCTTCTGCAATAGTCCCGCTGTGACCTGCGGCAGGCATAGACAAGTCAAGACTGATGTGACCGCCTGCGCTGCACAATTCTGCGCATGCGTAGCCAAAAAACCAGCTGGTGGTTTGCGGTTCAGGCGGAAGTGTCGCGCTAGGAATAAACTGAATTATCAGTTGCGAGCCATACCAATAACTCCTTATCCACAGCGCAATCAGCAGCACACATGCCGTTAGGCTCAGCGCAGTCACAGCGATTCGCAGGTAGTGGAGCATGGGTGGTATGCTTAATTAGCCGTACAGGAGCGCCGCCACGATAAACCCGGGCACAGCAGCGACCGCGCCAATCCACGCCCCTTTTGCGGTCTTTTCAAACGGATACATAACACCGGCTCCTGTGAGACTTGTGCCACATAAATATATCAAGGCGATACAAACACCGAATTGGTCAACGTGACGGTCGAGAACGAGGCTAGGTCGCAACGCAACAGCCATAAGGGCAAAGCCCAACGACACCATCGCGATGGCGGTTAGCAACTCCTTGAGTGAAAAGCGGGGCATTGTGTAGGTCTGCCCGACAGCAGGCGCTCGCTCAGTCAATACTCATCGTACCGCGCCGCGCACGAAAAAGCCCACCTAACTCGACACGACAACTATCCCCAACCCCACCGCAACCAGCGTCGTGGCGACTAGCAGTGTGCGGAGTCTGAAACGCCAACGGAGCCAAGGAATGGCAGCGAATATTGCTGAGAGTGAAACCAAGGACCAATATGGTACGCGAATCCTGAATGCGCTGGGACTCTTCATATACT
>DASXWB010000264.1:0-2963 GCA_036503915.1 Lacipirellulaceae bacterium
TGCTATGTGGCGGAGTAGCGTAGGTGTCAGGTGTCGGGTGTCAGGTGTCAGGATCGCTTGGTTCCGCCTGTGCACGCCGTGCATCGCTTGCGGTTTAGCTCCCCAATCGCATGTGATATATTACCGCGAATTGCGGTTGTACTTCGCCGTCTGACACCCGACACCCGACACCCGACACCTTGCCCACTCGCATCCACGTCATCGGCATCGGCGACGACGGCCTCGAAGCCGTGCCGGCCAGCCGCAGTCAAATGTATTCGAGCAACAAGTCATTCTTATCGCGTGCAAAGCCGCCGCTGTTGCTGCTAGGGATAAGTTTGTTACTTGCGTTCCCGTCCGGATGCGCGGAGCCCGGCAAGAAGAAATCTAAAGCAGCGCCTAGTGACCAAGAGGCGTTAGCAGAAAAGCTCAGATCACTCAATTCGGTAAGTCACTATCTTACGGCCGCTGATCTTCATGCATTTCGACCCGGCCGACTCAAGGAGGATGTTCTGGAGGACGTCAAATGGAGAGGCAGTTTTCACATGGCTGCCGAAATCGACCGTCAGTCTGTTTGTGCCATCATCTACGAACTGCGGTCAGACGATCTAAAGCTTGAAGGTGGAGTTTGGACTTGGGCACTTTTTGTTGATGACAGGTTCTCGAAGTTCGTAGTGCCGCCGCCCGCGCTCCCTGAGGACCTGGAGGAAGTTGACGTTAATGGAACACCCTGGAGCCGGACCAAGCCGCGAAAGACGGGTGACGACCGTTTTCTTGTGCGCGCAATAAATGCCGAGCCAGTAACTATCGATGAGCTGAAAAAGGAAGTCAAAGCGCTAACACCGCCGCCGGAGCACATAGATCCTGGATTGACGGCTGCATATCTCGCATTGAGGGCTGTCGGGCTCGCCCCCGGACCGGAGCCCTCGGCGAGCGAAACGCAGCACCTGAAAAACGCTGCCCTGCGTGATCAATTCAACGCGGCCCGTCTGACCATCGGCATGACGGAGGAAGGCATTGAAGCCATACTCAAGGCCAAGCCAATCGAATCCGGACAGGTCCAAGCCGGTGCCTACAGGATCTACGGCAGCAACGAATCGTTTCCATACCCGATCTCGAACCCAGCCGACCCGTGGCATCATTTCTCAAACATCCTCGTAGTTTACAGGGAAGGAAAAGCGGTTGCGATCGCTAGCGTCTCAGCAGGAGACGGTTGGCGTCAGAAGCTGGCCCAGGAAACCGTTGACCTGCCGCAACCGGCCCCCTCGCCGCCGCAATGACCCTAGGGGTGCGCTGCATTGGCGGCATCTGATATATTGCCGAGCGCGAAAGCGTGTCTTCCCGACACCCGACACCACCCGATACCCGACACCTTGCCCTCAAAGATCCACGTCATTGGCATCGGCGACGACGGCCTCGAGGCCGTGCCGGCGAGCGTGCGCCAAATCATCGCCGATGCGGACGTGCTGCTCGGCACCGAGCGCACGTTGGCGCTTGTGCCCAAGTCGAAGGCCGAGCGGCATGCCATCTCCAGCGACCTCAATCAGCTGGTCGCCACGATCCAGCGCGCCGGCGACAAGCGCGTCGCCCTGTTGCTTTATGGCGACCCGATGTTCTACGGCCTGGCGCGCTACGTTTCGGAGCGGCTCGGCAAGGAGCGATTCGTGGTCGTGCCGCATGTCTCCAGCATGCAGCTGGCGTTTGCCCGCGTGATGGAGACGTGGGAAGAAGCTTACTTGAGCGACCTGGCAAAACACCCGCTCGACGCCGTGCTGGAAAAAATCCGCACGGCGCAGAAGGTCGGTCTGTTCACGACCGATCAGTGCGGTCCGGCCGAGGTGGCCAAGGCGCTCCTGGGCCGGCACATCGATTATTTCACGGCGTACGTTTGCGAAAATTTGGGCGCCCGCGATGAGCGCGTGACGCGTGGGACCTTGAAAGAAATTGCAGCCCACAAATTTGATCCGCTCAATGTGCTGATTCTTACCCGCGACCCGAACGCGCCCGACCGGCCTCGCGAGGCGGTCGGCCGCCGGCTGTTCGGCAATCCCGACGAAGCGTTCCTGCAATCGAAACCGAAGCAAGGTTTGCTGACGCCCGCCGAAGTGCGCGCGATTGCGCTCGCGCAAATGGACATCGCCCCATCGAGCATCGTGTGGGACATTGGCGCCGGCAGCGGCTCGGTGAGCATCGAGGCGGCCCAAATGGCCTCGGATGGTCAGGTGTACGCGATCGAGATGGACCCCGAGGACCACGGCCTCATCCGCCAGAATGCCGAACGCTTCGGCGTCGCGAACGTGAACGCCGTACTGGGCCGCGCGCCAGAAGCATTGGGCGAGCTGCCCGACCCGGACGCCGTGTTCATCGCCGGTGGCGGCCGCGAAGTAACGCGCATCACCGAAGTCGCCTACAAACGCCTGCGCCCCGGCGGCCGCCTGGTGGTCAACGTCGTCAGCATCGATCAGCTCGTGGAACTCCGCCAGTCAATCGGTGCCACGCCCACGGCTCAGCGTGGGCAGGCAGCATCATCAGCCCCCAGCCCCCAACCCCCAGCCTCTAGCAGCGACATCCGCGTCTGGATGATCAACTTGGCCCGCGGCACCGACCAACTCGACCGCCTGTCGTTCGAACCGGTGAAGCCTAGCTTCCTGCTGGCGGCGACGAAGCAGTAAGTCCGCCGAGCCGAGGCGGACCAGTCGCGTCTCGCGGCAAGGATTCCACCTATCTGCTAAAATACCGATAGCGACATCCAATCATGCCACTCACGATCGAAATCATTCCCGACCCGGAAGAAAGCGGCTTCACTGCCCGCCTGCGCGATATCCCCGCCTATGGCGAAGGCGAATCCGAATACGAAGCCATCGACGATCTCAAAGCTACCCGCGGCTACATCGAAACCTTCGGTTTGGAAGATGCGCTCAGCCGCGTCACGCATCCAACCTTACGCACGATCGAACTCGACTTAGCGGATTTGGCGCGACACA
>DASXWB010000265.1:0-8618 GCA_036503915.1 Lacipirellulaceae bacterium
GGAGCGTAGTGAATAGGAATGGATTGCCAGTCGAAATACCGAGCGTCGATACCATCAGCACGACGTAAGTCTTATCGGATATGATGGTTTGCCACCCTTACCACAGGTGCCATTGACCACGCGTGACGACGTAAATGCCCAACAGCAAATTGGTGACGGCGTGGGCGGCGACGCAGTCCCAGATGTTTTTGGTGCGCAGCATGAGCCAGGTCACCAGGCTGAACCAGACCAGGGCGGCCAGCTTTTCCGGGTGATAGAGAACTGGAAAGAAGGTGCCGAGCGCGATTGAAAGCGTCGTTGCCTGGCCGAAGGGGATTTGCCACCATTTATCGCTCATTACGACGCGCATAAGAAAGCCGCGCAAGAAGAACTCTTCGATGATCGGCACGACGACGGCGAGGCCGACGAAGCGGATAAGCAGGAACGCGTACGCCCAAACCGGCGTGGCGGCGAGCTGGCCCAGCGGGTTGTAAGCGGGGCGCTCGCCGAGTCCGAGCAGACCGACGAGCTTCGTTTTTGGCCCGATCCAGGCCACGAAGCGGTCCTCCAGGCCGAGTTGCGAAAGAGCGATCCATAGCACGATGCCCACGACGCCGACGGCAATCGCCAGCGGCGAAACGCGAAAGGGGAACTGCCGGTAGCCGGGCAGCACGAATAGCATCGCAGCCATTGTGAGGGCGATCTTGATTGTGTAGACGACTGGGTAGTGGCTGAAGCTCATGCCGAACCAGTTGTCGACCTCGATGCCTGTCTCATGCGGCGGCGCCGGCTCGAACATTCCCGCCGCCATGTAGACGAGAAAGGGCAGGAGGAAGGTGAGCCAGGGGTGATCCGTGAAGAGAGATTGCGGATTGCGGATTGTGGATTGCGGATTCGGAGATTCTGTCGATCCAGCAGCTCGCTGTTTGGAATTCGGGTTGTCCAAAGCGTCGATCCTTGGTAGGAGTGTCCGCGGCAGGCTGGGAGCGTGCCGCGCTGGCCACCACTGCGAAAAGTCGCCAAAAGCGGCGTTTTTATTTCGGTTTTTGCCGGCAAAGTCTGGCCAGGCAGCCGAAATTAACGAAACTGGCCTAGTCTGGCCGAACGAATCAATTACTATACATAGTTCCCTCCAACGTTTCAGGCCCGGCATCGCGGCAGATGCAGGGCTGCTCTGTCAGGCTGAAAAAGCCTGAGCGGCGGGCGGCAATTTAATTTTGGAGACCCATCCGATGCAAAATGTGCTGTGACATAGGCCGGCGGCCTCGGCTGCCGTGCGCTTAGGCGCGCCCTTTTGCGATGGATGGTTCCGCCCGGCCTTCACGACAGCTCTTTGTGGCTGGTCGTGCGTCCCTAGAGTGAGTGTTATCGTTATTCCTTGTTCAAGTGAGTAGGTGAGTGAGTAAGTGAGTAAGTCGTGAATTCAGGACCTACTCACTTACTCACCTACTCACTTACTCACACCGACTACCATGAACTTGAAACAACTTCGCAACATCGGCATTTCCGCGCACATCGACTCGGGTAAGACGACTCTGAGCGAGCGGATTTTGTTTTATGCCGGCCGCATCCACAAGATGGAGGACGTCCGCGGCGACGGCAGCGGGGCGACCATGGACTACATGGAGCTCGAGAAGGAGCGCGGCATCACGATCACCAGCGCGGCCACGACCGTGCAATGGGAAGGGCACACGATCAACCTTATCGATACGCCGGGTCACGTCGACTTCACCGTCGAGGTGGAGCGAAGCCTGCGCGTGCTGGACGGCGCGGTGCTCGTCTTGTGCGCGGTGGGCGGCGTGCAGTCGCAGTCGATCACGGTGGACCGGCAGATGAAGCGGTATCATGTGCCGCGGCTGGCGTTTGTGAACAAGATGGACCGCACCGGGGCCAACCCTGAATCGGTCGTGCTGCAGCTTAAGGAGAAGCTGGGCTGCGACGCGGTGCTGATGCAGATTCCGATCGGCCGCGAGGATGAGTTCGAGGGCGTCATCGATTTGGTGACGATGAAGGCACTCTACTTCGACGGCACGAAAGGGGAGAAGGTGCGCGAGGAGGCGATTCCATCGGGGCTGGCGAAGGAAGCGGCCGCGGCCCGCTCGCACATGCTCGAAGCGCTGTCGATGTACAGCGACAAGTTGATGGAAATGCTGCTGAGCGAAGAAGAGATTTCTGAGGAGTTGATTCACGATATTATCCGGCATGCGGTGATTGAGCAGGAATTCACGCCGGTTTATTTGGGCACAGCCTATCGCAACAAGGGCGTGCAGCCGCTGTTGGATGCCATCACGCGATATTTGCCGTCGCCGCTCGACGCGGAGATGAAGGGCAAGGACCCGGTCGACCAGGAGAAGGCGGTGCAGCTTTCGCCCGGCCCGGGAAAGCCGTTTGTGGGCATGGCGTTCAAGATCGTCGATGATGAGTTCGGCCAGCTGACGTTCACGCGGATTTACCAAGGCCGCGTGGAAAAGGGTGGCAGCTACTTCAATCAGCGGACCGGCAAGAAAGACCGCTTCAGCCGCATCGTGAAGATGCACGCCGACAAGCGCGAAGAGGTCGACTCGGCCGAGGCGGGCGATATCGTGGCGATCATGGGCATCGACTGCGCGAGCGGCGATACCTATTCGAGTGAGCCGAAGTACTGCACGCTGGAAAACATCTTCGTCGCCAAGCCGGTGATCAAGATGTCGATCGCGCCTTTGTCGCGCGACAACGCCGACCGGCTGGGCAAGGCCCTCCAGAGGTTCCGCAAGGAAGATCCGACATTCCAGGTGATGACCGACGAGGAAACTGGCGAGACGGTGATCGCCGGCATGGGCGAGCTGCACCTGGAGATTTACGTGGAGCGGATCCGCCGCGAATATCGCGTGGAAGTCGAGGTCGGGCCGCCGAAGGTCAGCTATCGCGAATCGGCCACGAAGCCTGTTGCGTTCGACTTTACTCACAAGAAGCAGACGGGTGGCTCCGGCCAGTACGCGCACATTGTGGGCCAAATGAGCCCAATGACCGAGGAAGATCTGGCCGAGGCCGATGGCGAGCTGCTTTTTGTCGACAACGTCGTCGGCGGTCGCATCCCCAAGAACTTCATCCCGGCGATCGAAAAGGGCTTCCGCAATATGCTGGCCAAGGGCCCGGTCGCGGGCTTCCCCGTGGTCAGCATTCGGGTTGACCTCAACGACGGCAAGCATCATGAAGTCGATAGCTCGGACATGGCATTCATGATTGCGGCGCAGAACTGTTTCCGCGAAACGTTCCCCAAGATGAAGCCGGTGTTGCTTGAGCCCATCATGTTGATGGAGCTGGAGGTGCCGGATGAGTACCAGGGCACGGTCGTGGGCAACATCTCGGCCCGCCGCGGCATCGTTCTTTCCACCGACAAGGTTGGCGAGATCACGAAGATCATGGCCGAGGTGCCGCTGGCGGAGACGTTCGGCTATTCGACCGATCTGCGCTCGATGACCAAGGGCCAGGGCACGTTCATCATGGAACTGGCGAAGTACCGCCCAGTGCCGGCGAACATTCAGGCCGAAGTGATCGCCGAACGCAAGGCGGAGCTACAGCCGGCGTGATGTGGAAGCTGTTAGCTATTAGCTGTTAGCTATTCAGCCCCCGGCTTCGCCGGGGGCTTTTTGTGCGTATGCTCCACGTGACTCAGTTTGAAATCGCGCCTTCGCTGGATACGGATTGATCGAGTTGCCGGCGGTCGGAACGGAAGCGCCAGGCAATTACGAACGGCAGCGCCGCGGCGATGACGCCGAATGCGCCAAAGACGATTGGAAAACCCAAGGCGACATTGGCAAGGTAGCTGAGAATCGTGGCGGCCACGCATACGCCGGTCATTGCAGCGAACAACGACTTCATGTTGTAACGCAATACCCAGCGAGGCCGACTCGTTACGGACCATTCGCGAATCGTCCGTCGCGCAAGTAGCGCCAGCGGCAATATCAAAAGCGCATATAACGAGAGGATCGTCAGGATTGGGGCGTAGGCCTCCCCCGGGTCCAATTCGAAGAACGCGATGATGAGGGCGCCCAGCGCGCATATCAACGGCGCAGATATACCGAACAATAGGACATGCAAATTGACTAGCGGGCGCGTAACAAGTGCCAGCGCAAGTCCGATTACTGTCAGCGTCGGTCCCGTAGCGACGATCGTTTCTATATCGAAGAAAATCACCATCGCAAGCATGGCAAGGATCGCCAAGACTTGCGCGTACCAAACGCAAATCGCAATGAATTGGCGCGCGGGTCGAATTGGCTGATTGGCCGCGAGTTTGCCAGTATCGATGTGGTCGAGCAACTCCTGCATTCGAACCATCTTAACAGAAGCAGCCGCAATGTCTCCGATCGCTGCCCTCATCCTACTCTTTCTCAAGGACAGAGGGCGTCGAACGACGTAGCTAGAACATCCGCGGCCGGCCCAGCTTGCGCCGCAATACGACCCATTGGCCGGTGTGGGATGACCAGTGTGAGCCGACGGTGACGAAGCAGTCGCCGGCGCGTTTGACGAACGGCGGGACGCGGCCGGTCACTGGTTTGTCGAAATCGGTCTCGCTCAACTGGTCCAGTATTTTTAGCGTGCCGGCTCGCACGTCGGCCGCCAGCTTGAGATATTCGTCCTTGGTTAGGAAGTCAGCCGGGTTGTCGCTGGCAGCCGTGTCCTTGGCATGCCGCTCGGCGAAGCCATCGGGTAGCGGCGGCATGCTGCCGGGAGCGGCGGCTTCGATCAGGCGCCGTTCGGCCGAGATGAGATGGCCAAGCTGCCAGGCGATGTGGTTGGCGTCGGGAGCCGGCCGCTGGAGCAATTCTTGCGGGGCGATGTCTTCGAGGTATTTGTGCATCAGGAAGTCGGCAATGCCGAGTGAAGCGCGAATTGAGTCTTTGAAGTTCATGCGAATAGCTTAGTAGGTGAAGTAGGTGAGTAGGTAAGCGACAAATAATTTTGCGGTCGATTCGAGGTTTTCGCAAGCAGGCGTGTTGATTACTCGTAATCTAGGCCAAGAGCCAATACGATGATGCTTATGCGAGCAGTTCTTATGGTTCAGGGCGTGTATTACCTGATTACGGGCATCTGGCCGCTAGTCAGCATGACGACGTTTGAAGCCGTGACGGGTCCGAAAACGGATGATTGGCTCGTGCAGACGGTGGGCGTGCTGGCGGCGGTGATCGGGGCAGCACTGCTTGTGGGTAGCTGGCGCCGCGCGCCCGGCCGCGAAACGATTACGCTGTCGGTGCTGAGCATTCTTGGTTTTGCGGCGGTAGATGTTGTGTTCGTGCTGCGCGATGTGATTGGGCCCATCTACTTGGTCGACACGGCGATTCAGGCCGTGTTTTTGATTGGACTCGGTATCGGCCACTTGCGCCGCCGGTCGGAGCCGATTTCGGGTTAGCATGAATTCCTGCCGGCAAATGGCATTGCCAGAATTCTGTTCCATTGTCAGGATTCGCCGCACTTTCGCCCCCGTCTCATGGAGGAGATCAAACATGAAAACCGCGCTTGCCTTTGCCGTCCTCGCCGCCGTTGCGCCCTGCCTTTTAGCGATCGAACGAACCACGGCTGCCCCGCCGGCCGCGCCGCCCGCCGTGCCGTGCAAGGAGTGCTGCGAGGGCTCGTGCTGTAAGGAAAAGTCCAAGGCCGTGGCCGCGAAGGCGGCGACGCCGTGCGCCAGTGGCCAATGCGCCAGCGGCCAATGCGCCAGCGGCCAATGTGCGAGCGGCGATTGCGATTGCAGTGGCAAGAAGCAAGCTGCGGTGGATTCTTACTTTACGCTGCCATTGCCGCCGGCGGCTCCGTCGACAATTTCCATTGCCGCGCTGCCGCAAACGTGCCCGAGCGCGGACTGCGGTCATTCGGCTTGCTCCGGCGCAGCGGCTTGCTCCGGCACCGCGGCAGCCACGGCGTCCGGAACAACATGCACCGAGCAAAAGACTCTCATCTATTCGGCGATGCCGCTGGGCGTGCCGTCGCCGTTTGCGAAGGACGGGGAGTACGCGAATCCAAATCGCATTGTGATTGCCGGACAGCCGTATTCCTTTAACATTCCGCTTCCGCAGCCGCCGGCGCCGATTGCACCGCCGTCGCACGATGTGATTATGGAACACCGCCTGGCCTATGCGCCGGTGACGCCTGTCTCGCATGCGGCCCCGCAGGCTGCCGAGTCGGCGCAGGTTCTCTACAACATTCAAATCATTGAGGACAGCGAAGGCTGCCTCACCGAATATGAATCGTTCCGCGACGGCGACTGCATCATGTTCGCCGACAGCGACACGCTCCTGCCGGCGCTGCGCATCTTGCAGAAACACGAGTTGGTTCAAGGCCTTTCGTCGCCGAAGCTCATCTGCACGACGGGCCGCCGGGCCCAATTCGAAGTCGGCCGCCAGATTGCGGGCGAGGAAAACACGGCATGGGAAGGCGTCAAGCTCGAGGTCGAAGCCGAGCAGCATGAAAACGGCCTCAAGGTCGACTTGGCGGTCCACACGAGCCACGACGAGCGCACGTGTGATGTTCGAACGGCCGTGGTCGTCGAATGTGGCAAGTCGGTCATCTTGAAATCGCAAGGGACGGCGGGCGACGGCGAGGCGGACGGCGCTCAACCGGCCATTTATGTGGTGGTGACGCCGGAAGTGATTAAGTAAGGCCGAGGAGTTCTTACTCGCCCGCGAGGTTTACCCGGATCAGTTCGCCGTCGTTGCGCGCGAAGACGCTGCGCATGGCGAATGCCGGGTGCGACCAGACCGTCATGCGCCGCTGGATCGGCTGCGTGGGCTCAATCAGCTTCGCGCGATCGAGTTCATGGTAGCCGTCGGGCGTGAGCCGCGCGAAGATGATTTCGCCCTGCTCATTGCAGATGATCACACGATCTTCGTGCGGCACAAGAAACGCGTTCCACCAGCGGCCTTCGCCGGTTGGCTTGCGCGTTTCCCATTTGGTCTCGCCGGTGTGGGCGTCGAGGCAGCGCATCTCGCCGTAGCTGCCGACGCCGTAGACGTAGTCAGCGGTCACGATGGGAGTGGACATCACGGCGTGCAGCGTGTTGTTCTTAATTTCCGTGCTCGAGGGCGCAGTGCGCCAAAGCACGTCGGGCCGCACGCCCTCGGGCCCGAGTTCGATCATCAAGGGGCCACTGTAAAAACTGGTGACGAACAGCCGGTTGCCGACGGTTCGCGGCGTGGAAATGGTCATCCCGGCCCCGACTTCGAACGGCACTTCCCACAAGACGGCGCCGCTCGTCGGCTCCAGCCCAACGACGGCCGCCGGGTGCCACACGATGAGCTGCCGGCGGCCGGCGATTTCCAGGATCATTGGAGCACAGTAGCCCGGTTCCTTGCCGTCGAGCGCGCGCCAACGCTCCTCGCCGGTTTGCTTGTCGAGGCTGACCACCAGCGCGCCCGGCTTGCCGCCCGCAAGGATGATCACTTGCTCGCCGTCGACCAGCGGGGCGCCCGCCATTCCCCACGGCGGCAGTTCGGTATTGAAATCGGTCGGCAGATGTTTTTGCCAATGGATTTTGCCCGTGGCCACATCGAAGCAGAATAAGTGGCCGACTGCTCCCAGTGCATACACCCGATCGCCGTCAACCGTGGGCGTGGCCCGCGGGCCCAGCGGGTAGCTGATCGTGTATCGGGCCTCATACTGGTGCTTCCAAATCTCGCGGCCGCTTTCGGCATCGAAGCACAGCACGCGTTCCAGATTTTCGTCGGCGAGGCGGTCGGCGACGAACACGCGGCCATCGGCGACGGCTGGCCCGGTGTAACCCGCGCCGATTTTTGCGGTCCACATGCGCGGAAGCATGCCGGTCTTTGGGTCGACCGGCGGCAGCTTTTCGACGATCCCATCCTCTCGCCAGACGAGGTCGCGCTGCGGCCCGCCCCACTGCGGCCAGTCGTCGGCGCAGGCTAAGGAGCAAGTCGTCAAAGCAATGCAAACTGACCGCACGAGTGCTCGTCGCATGATGCAAAACTCCAATTGAGCGTTATTCGGGTTTATTGCTAAGAGTACCTAACAATATGAAACCGCCAAGGACGCCAAGTGCGCGAAGAAACCCGGAAAGAGGGACATCTTACTTGGCGATCTTGGCGTCTTGGCGGTTTTCTTCATTCTGTTAGGCGATTTAAGAGCGAACCGACACGGCGGGAGCCTCGCTCCCGTTTTGCCAGGATGCACTAAAAATAGAATATCCGCATCCTAATTTATTTCTCTCGGTGACCGTTGCGCAATATTCTCTGGCACGGGTATTGCGCATCTGTAGCGTTCTGGAAACAGGCGGCCAAGGCGCCGCGCTCGAGCAGTTTGGGTTTAGGTACTTGATTTTCGCCCCACTAAAATTTTTTCTTTTTTTGGTGAGGCGAAATTCGGCGACTTTCGCCTCAGCGCGCTCGCGCAAGTTGTTCGCCGGTTTGAGGTTGGCGCGTGGCGGTGAGGCGAAATTGTCTGAATTTCGCCCCGGGGGGGTGACAAAAACCCCCCGGCGCGAGGCGAAACTCGTTAGGGACTTCGCGGCTGGCACTTCAGATGTCCAAAATTCCCCTCACATACTTTTGGCCATCTGACGCGGTCTGGACACTAAGCAACCATATTCGATTCGGTCGGCGCGCAGCGGTAGCGCATGCCGCTGGATGAACGGACGGCTACTCTGCTCG
>DASXWB010000266.1:0-6626 GCA_036503915.1 Lacipirellulaceae bacterium
CGGGCAACGCGAAAACCCGGAAGATTTCGATACTTCCCGCGAATTAGAGTTATGCGGAGTGGGCGACACTGGATTCGAACCAGTGACCTCTGCGGTGTGAACACAGCGCTCTAACCAACTGAGCTAGTCGCCCCTAGCGGCGCGCGAACGCGATTTCAACAGCCTAGTGGCAGCGGCGAACGCTTGTCAACTGTGAAGATGGAGCGGGCGCTGCAATAGCAGCCCGCCAGTACGGGCGGACGCGGCAGATCGGCAGAATTGCGCAGTCATGCGCCGCGGTACACGTGGCGTTCTATTCTGCAATGCCGCTGCTCTGCAAGGTCTTCTCGTCCGATTCGGACTTCGGTGGCTCGAAGCGCGGCGACGTCGGTTCGCTGTGGTCACTGTAGCCAATACGGCCACGCGACTCGTCATAATCTGCCGACTTCACTTCGTTCTCGATGTCCTTCATGCCCTTCTTGAACTCCACGATGCTCTTGCCCATGGAGCGCGCCACGCTCGGCAGCCGGCTGCCGAAGAGCATCACCGCCACAATTCCAATGATGATCAATTCCTGTGTGCCAATGCCGAACATGCTAAACTCTCCCCGCCCATGGGCCTCGCGCATCGTTTGAACATCTAGTATACGCCGCGCGACAATTGCAATGCGCTTAGCGCGGGCGATTCGACGTGTCGTCCTGAGGCCCTTCGATCTCCTTGATGCCGCGTTTGAATTCCGTGATGCTTTGCCCGAAAGCGCGCGCCAACGACGGCAGTCGGCTGGAGCCGAACAATAGCAACACGATCGCGACGATCAGAATGATTTTCCAGGTCAAGCCGACACTCCTCTGCCGCGCCGTGGCGAAACGAATAAGTCGCCCCCCGGCACGGACTTACCATCAATTCTACAAGATGGTCGCTGGGCGTCAAACGCCGCCGCGCAAGCCGGAAGCGCGGCCGAGTTGCGATTTCAGCGGGAAATCGGCGTTAGAGTCGCCTCCCAGCGATCATAGCGAAGATTTCTCCGCGATGTCCGGCAGTTACCGGTAATTTGGCACGTACACGGTTCGCCAGGTGGGAGACCACGCGTAAGGCCGGCCGCCGGGCATCTGCCACACCGGGCTATACAGCGAAGTGAAGGGCGTCGGCGCCGCGGTGGGACGCGCGTTGTACATGCCATACCAGTTCAAAGAAGCCAACCGGGCGTCGCGCTGGGCGGAACGTGCAAACGCCTTTTGGTGAATGATTGCGCGCGGGCTGGGTTGATAGTTCGGCTGCTGATAGTACCAGCTTTCGCCGCGCGGCGGAGTGGTCGACGACTCCTTTTCGGTGCCTTGCGCTCCGGCCAGTCCGGCACAAGCTGTGAGCCACAAGACAACGCACGCACCTTGAAAACTTACTTTCAACATGGCAGCCATGATGGAGTTTCTCATTCCGCGTTGATGGCAAGCAAAGACGTAGCGTCCCCTGCGTTTATGAACCGCCAACGTCATTGGATTTGCTTCGGCCGTGAGCGGAGCGACAAATGAGACCGAAGCGATTGCTAAGCAATCAGAAAATTGTCTGCCAGCATCGAGGCTGACGATAGCGCAGAATGAACCGCCGATGGGGTAGCTGAACTTGCAAAAGTTCAGCAATGGTCGGCTGAATTCGTGCGAATTCAGCTACGAAAGATGCGGCTGCGACAGCAGTGCTACGTCGCCGCCTGATCGGCCCCGGCGCGGCGGCGGAGCTTGGCGCGGGCCCGGCTCAACATCGGCCCCACGCTATTCTCGGGCATGCCCACGGTGCGGCTGATCTCCTGGTAACTCTTGCCTTCCAAATGATACAACCGCACGACCGCGGCTTCCGAGCCCTGCAGCTGGCCTAGCAATTTCCCGACTTCCTCATGATCGCTGATCCGTTGTTCGGGCTCATGATCATCGGATTCAGCCTTGGCGACCATTTCGCCCAGCGGCATCGCCGAACGGCCTTCGACCAGCTTGCGCACCACCACCCGGCGGGCAACGACCGTGAGATAGGTGGCCAGCGAACTCTTCCCGCGGAAATGGCGGAGCACCGCCATATCGTTATCGATAATGGCCAGAAAAACGTCGGCCGCCAGATCCTCGCGGTCGGCCGCCGAGAGATTGGTCGACCGGCATTGTGCCGTGTGACTGATCACATGCACGACCAGCCCCATGAAGCGATCGACAAAGTCCTCCCAACCCCGCGGTTTGCGGTTGAGGCAGCGATCGAGCAGGTTGCGATCGATTTCCGATAGGGCCACTGTGTGCACCTCGTCGCGATGGCGCTTGCACCTAAGCAATCGTGACCGCTGCGCGCGACAGGCCGGAGACTCGGCCGAGGAGACCTTTCCAGCCGCGCGCCCGCTGCCTAAGCGAGCAGATTGCGAATTCTGAACCTTGCCAACTCAATTCTAGGTACGAATTTCGCGCGGAGCAAGGCGAGTGCGCCTCCGGCGGCGACGCTCGCAAACCCGCTACTACGGAGCCAGAGATCGCGGGGCCACACCGCTTGACACTCGATTTGGGCAGAACTACGATTGCCGAAAAGGGTGCGGCGGCCGGCCTTCAAGTGCTTGGGCGGCAATGACTTGCCCACCATCGCGCGCCAACCCCGGCCGTGCCAAAAGCTTTGATAGAAAGGGAGATTTTCACTCATGACGCACGTCGTTTGCGAACCGTGCTTCGGCTGCAAGTATACTGATTGCGTGGTAGTTTGCCCGGTGGAATGCTTCTATGAAGGCGAAAAGATTCTCTACATCCACCCGGACGAATGCATCGACTGCGAAGCCTGCGTGCCAGAGTGCCCCGTCGAAGCGATCTTCCACGAGGACAACGTGCCCGAAGAGTGGAAGCCCTTCATCGCGCTGAACGCCGAAATGGCGCCGCAATGCCCGGTGATCACCGAAAAGAAAACGCCGCTCGTTGATACGTAGTAGCGTTGGTCGTTGGGCTTTAGGCGTTAGTACGAAGTCGCTGTCGTATGCACTAACTACTAAGGCCTAATTACTAACGCCTAAAGCCTTCTCACTTCAAATCCACCGACCAGTACGCCGTATCCAAGAACGTCTTCCAACTGGCGTACTTCGGGTTGCCGAGCTTGATCGTCAAGAGAGGGCTCCGCTTCGGGCGCACCGGCTTCTTGATCAGCTTCAGGCCGGCTTCATGAGGCGTGCGGCCGCCTTTGCGGACGTTACACCGCACGCACGCGCATACAAGATTCTCCCACGACGTATCGCCGCCGCGGCACGTGGGAATCACATGATCGAGGCTCAGCTCGCTGGTGGCAAATCGCTTGCCGCAATACTGGCAGTGGTTCGAGTCGCGGGCAAAAATATTGCGGCGGTTGAGACGCACGCGCTGCTTCGGCACGCGGTCGTAATGCAATAGCCGTAACACCCGCGGCACTTGGATTTCGAAATGCACGCTGCGGATCCAATCCTGGTGCGGCTCCTTGAATTGAGCGGAGAGCTCGCTGATCTCGCGCCACGATTCGAAATCGTAATTGGCCCACTGGCCGTCCTCGATCTGAATCACTTCCGCCAGCCGGCGCAGGAGCAAGACGAACGCGCGCTTCACGTCGATGACGTGGATCGCGACGTACTGACGATTGAGCAACAGGACGCTGGAATTCAGAGCTACACTAGAAGCCGTTGCCATGAAGCAAGATCACGCGTCGACCAAGAAAATACCAAGCCGCCAAGACTCGTGTCGGGCGTGACACACAGCCCGACGCCGTTGTGTTCATTCTAATCCAGCGAAAAACGCCCGGCCAGTCTGTATTATACGCCATTTTCGGCCTTCACGAAGTCCTCACAGGCGCCTCTGCGAAAGGCCGATTCAGACTTAGCTCAGTCGACCCGCGGCCGGATATTCCTCAATTGCAGTCGGCATCGAATACGCAAGGTCGGACCGCACTGGGGGCGTGTGGCTCCATTCATTAGTTCGCTAAGAACAATCGGCCCGCTCCGTGCGACATCCGTTGCGATTTGTCAAGACGCGTACAGGTGTGCAACTCTTGTACCACTGAGTTGCAGCCACATCCGTCGCTGCGTCTCGTCGCTCTGCGCCGGCGCGATCGAGTCGCACAATTCTTTGAAAACTTGCAAGTCCGGCTTGCTCCCTGTGAGCTAACCGCATTACGATGAATTCTACGCGATGCCGAACGACGATCTCACCGTGAATCAAGAAAGGATTATCGCGAGATGATTCACTACAGCTGCGACATGTGCAACTGCGAGCTCGATCCGAAACACGATACGAGCTACGTGGTACGAATGGAGGTGTACCCCGCGCCGGCCGAATCAGGCGGAGCAATCGACCAGGATCGCGATCATTTGGGAGATATCAACGAGGTTTTGGAGCGTTACGACGAATTCGAGCCCGACGGGCAATTGCCCGAAAGCGATACGTATCAATCGCGCCGCTTCGATCTGTGCGGCGAATGCTGCAAGCGCTTTTTGCGCGAGCCGCTCGGCCGAAGCGCGGCACCGCACTTCAATTTCAGTAAGCGCTAGTTAGAGAGCGTGTGGGAGGCGTCTCTGACGCCGATGTAGATGGCGAACTGAGACGGGTCGCCTGTTACACCTATTTCCGGCGACTGCTGTTCGGCCGCGTGCGGCAGAGCTATGAAGCGCTCGTTGCGTCCCTACTATCATCAGCCGCGCGGATTGATCCTGGGATCTGCGTGCGCGCTGATTATCTTATGGCGCGTCATTGCACTTAATAACGCGCCATCCGGCCCGGAGGTTTTGGCCGAAGGAATGCATCAAGTTCGCCGCGTGGTCGACGGCGACACCCTGTTGCTTTCTTCAGGGGCACGTGTACGGCTGCAAGGCATCGACACGCCCGAAACGGTGCGCGAAGGATTCGACGTCGAAACGTGGGGACCGCAGGCCAGCCAGTTCACTAAGCAGTTCGTCGACCGCGCCGAAAACCGCGTGCGGCTGACCTTCAGCCTGGAACGCCAGGACCACTACGATCGCTTCCTGGCCTTCGTTTGGGATGGCGACGTGATGCTCAACGAAGAACTCGTGCGCGCCGGCCTGGCGCACGCCCGGCTCAATTACCGCTACAGCGGTCTGATGAAAACTCGCCTGGCGCGAGCCCAAGACGAAGCTCGCAGGGCAGGGCGAGGGCTGTGGTCGTCAGTCGCGGCGACGCAGGATTAGCACGTGTCAGCCCCCGGCCCTGCCGGGGGTTTTTAAGCGCGGAGTAACTCCCGGCGAAGCCGGGGGCTGCCGGCATTCACTTTTCGGATGCGCCAAGCAATCGATTCACCGCCACCTGAACCACCACAGCGCGAGCGCAAAACTGATCATGCTCCACGCCGTCATGATGGCGATCGGCACGAGCAGCTGCCCCAGCGACATGCCTTCGAGCATCACCGCGCGCAGCGAGCTAATGAGAGGCGTGAGCGGCAAAGCCTTAATGAACGGCTGCACCGCGTCGGGGAACCGCTCCGACGAAAAGAAGATTCCCGAAAAAATCCACATCGGCACCATCACCAGGTTCATGATGCCCGAGACCGCCTCGATCGTTTTCGCACGGCTGGCGGCCAGCAAGCCGATCCCGGAAAAAGTCACCGCCCCCAGCAGAATCAACAACGTCACGGCCAGCATGCTGCCGTGATTCACGACGCCGAATGCATACCGCGCGAACACCAACAGCGCGAGCACCTCGGGCACCATGAACAGCATCCGGCTGATCATGATGCCCATCAGGAAGTCGGTCTTCTTCATTGGCGTGGCCAGAAACCGCTTGAGCAGCTTGCGCACGCGCATGTCGACGGTGACGAAGCCGACGCCCCACAAGCCACCGCCCATGAGACTCATCCCCAGGAGGCCGGGCACGAGAAAGTCGATGTACCGCCCGCCGGGTTCGTTTATCTCAACGAGCTCCGTTTCCGCCGGGTCTTGTCGCCCCGCCGCGCGCTGAAGCTGATCGTTCACCGCCTTACGCGCCAGTACGCTGTCAGCACGCGTCGGATCGAACTGGTAAACGTACCGTGGCTTGCCGTTGGCCTCGTTTGTCTGGCTTTGATTTGAACCGTTCGCACCGGACTTCACGACGACATCCGTCCGACCGGTTCGCAGGCGTCGCCGGGCTTCGTCCGCGGCAACGATCTCAACGTCGAAACGTTCGGATGTCTTTGAGGACGCGAGCGCGTCCTGCGTTTCCTTGGCCGAGGGCCCCTCGACGATGACAACCGAAATCTCTTCGATCGGCCGGTTCTTGAACGCGATTCCAAGGCCCACCGTCATCAAAATCGGGAAACCATACACCCAGAACACCGCCTCCGGCTCGCGCAGAAACTCGCGCAAGCGCGCAAGCACCAATTGGCCCAGCGGCCAGTAGCGGTGCGATGGTGACGTTGAAGTTTGGCTCATCCAAGTCTGACTCCCTCCCACTTGAGGAGAGGGCTGGGGAGGGGAAATTGCACCTCGGGCGGCAGGTCATATGAACAAGGCTTCACGACTGGCTGACTTCGTCCTCATTCAAATGCCGTCCGGCCAGTTTCACAAACACATCTTCCAAACTGGCGTGCCGCGTCGACAAGCCGGTTAACTCCAGATCGAGCGAGGCAAGCTTTTTCAGCACCGCCGGCAGCGCGATATGCGGTTCGCTCACTGACAGTGTCAC
>DASXWB010000267.1:0-6232 GCA_036503915.1 Lacipirellulaceae bacterium
AATTAGCTTTTCGCCGCGGAGCACTTGCTCTGCTTCGTCGAGAAAGCGGCCCCATGCGTCAATCCGCTCGCGGTTCATCGCCAAACCCCGGATCACGCTCTGCTGGTTAGCGCCCGGAATCCACTCGCGATCGTTGTCGGTTTCCATCGCGATGAGTTCCCAACTTTTACGGCTCATGGCCACCATCTGCAGAAAATGCTCCTGGGCGGCGGCAAGCCGCGCCGGCTCGCGAAGCTTGAAATCCATCAAATGGATCGCGGCGATCAGATCGGGGAAGTCATCAAAGAAGTCACGCCGCGGATCTTTCTCGGCGAATCCCTCCTTCTGCCGCGAAGCAAACTGCGTCTGCGGCCTGGCGAAAAACGCGTGAGCGGTAACATCGAATAATCGCTGATGATCGTAGGCCAAGATCATATCGGCCATGGCGGCCAGTACGTGGCAATACCCGCGCAGCCAATAAACATCGGCCGAGTCGAAGCCGACCGTAAGGTCCTGCGCCGGGCGCTCGGTTCGCCCCCGATTTGCCGCCATGCGGAACAACGCGCCCAGCGTCTCGCGATCGCCCGCCTGGCCGTCTCCGTTGAGGTCGAGCCTCACGTCCTCTAAGTTCAAATCCCATTTCAGGTCGCTATCCTTGATGACGGCGAGCGTCGCTTCGGCTTGGACAATCGATTCTTGGAATCGCTCAATCATCCGCCGGACGTCGTTGTACGTGACCGCCGCAGCCTCACCGTCGTTTTGGGCGAACCCGCCCACGCGGATGAACGGAATCATCATCGCGCGGTTGAGGGTGCCGTAACGAGCGCCGTCTTGAGCGAGCCGCTCGACGGCCCGCAGCATTTGCACCGCGCCGAGTTGGAAATGCGCCAAGTCGTCGTCTGCTTGACGATGCTTCTCGAGCGCTTGCTCGGCTTCCGCAAGCTGACCGGCGCGAAGCAGCGGCGCGATATCCGGCCGATCTGCGGCCAGCACTGAGTCGTCCATTAACGACATCCAGCTCAGCATCAGCCCCCACAGGCGTATTCCGAAACGATCCGGCCGCGAAAGAATCATGGCAAAGCCCTCCGGTTTTTCTTATGATGTCGTTTCGTACTCGGCACGACGTTCTTGGTTATACCGCAACGAATTTGCGCCTGCTCATGAAATTCGCCATTTGCAACGAGATGTTCGGCGAACGGCCGTTTGCCGACGTGTTTTCCACAGTCCGCAAACTCGGATACACCGGCGTTGAGATCGCGCCGTTTACGCTAGCGCCCGGGGCGGAGCCGTTTGACCTGCAGCGAGTGCCGGCTGAGCGGATCGTTGAAGTCCGCACGATGGCCGAGGACGCCGGGCTGCAGGTCATCGGGCTGCACTGGCTGCTGGCTAAGACCGAGGGTTACTATCTCACGAGTCCCAACCCGACGGTGCGTCGCCGCACGGCCGACTATCTGCGAACGCTGGCCGAGTTGTGCGCCGATTTGGGCGGCACGATTATGGTGCTCGGCTCACCGAAGCAGCGCAACTTGCTGCCGGGGGTCTCGTACGACGATGCAGAAGCCTACGCAACCGAGGTGCTGCATGCGGCCGTGCCGGCCTGCGCGCAGTTCGGCGTCACGATCGGGCTGGAGCCGCTCGGGCCGGCGGAAGGCGATTTTCTGCTCACCGCCAAAGCCGGAATTCGGCTTGCGGAAATGGTCGGCTCGCCACGCTGCAAGTTACACCTCGACGTGAAGGCGATGTCCAGCGAAGGGCAACCCATCGAGAACATCATCCGTGATAGCCGCGAGTGGCTGGTGCACTTCCACGCCAACGACCCGAACCTGTTAGGGCCGGGAATGGGTGACGTCGACTTCCGGCCGATCTTCGCCGCGCTCAAAGAGATCGGCTACGACGGATGGGTGAGCGTCGAAGTCTTTAAATATGAGCCGAGCCCGGACGAGATTGCACAGCGAAGTATGGAGTACATGCGTGGGGTCGCCATGGCTGGTTAGCGGCCGTTGCTCAACTCACCGATGTGGCGAAGCGACCAGATCGTTACCTTCCGATCCGCATCATCGACCGTAAAGTCGGCAATTAACGGACTGACGATCAGCTGTCGTAGTCCGAGCGCCGCATCACATCCCTTGAGCGACGCATCTTCGCGGAGCATTCGGTCGATCGTGTTGGCTGCGTTGGAAACAGCAGCTCGATCGGAGGCGCGCATCCACAGATTCGCCAAGTCGTTCTCGGCCTTCCGCGTCGCGGTGACCGTGTAACGCGTCATTCGGGCGCGGGCACACAAACGCGCCGAATCACTTCGTCAAACGCAATGCGCGTGCCATCATCCTCTGCCATCCGGCGCTTGATCTCCTCCAAATGCTCCGACGTCATCCCAAGCGGCTCAGCCGGCGCCGGCTGCACTTGGGTCGTTTGAGCAATAGCCTGACCTCGGGAATCAACGAGGGTTACGAACCCGCCCGCTTTTGTAGCCACGGTAATCGCTTGAGCCAAGTTGTCATCAATAGTGATTTGAACCATAGCGTGCCACGCCCGATGGTTAAATGCTCCAACGCAACACCGACCTGCGAGTCATTCTATTATAACGCCGCGAATACGTAGTCGATCTAAGTATCTTGATTCCTAGGCGCTCGTCGCCCGCAGCTCGGCCAAGTGCTGAGCGGAGCCGACCAGCCGGTCCCAGTTGGCTTGAATGTATTCAGGCGGGCCGCCGATTTGAGCGACGACGACGGCCACGTTCTCGGTCGGCACCATTTCAATGGCGTCCCATGGGCAGACCGTCAGCTCGTAAGGATTCGTCTTCTTCTGCGGAATGTGGACGCAGACCTCGCAGCCCACGCAGCGCTCCAGATCGATCTCGCACCACTGCTGCGTGCCTTTCACGATGCCGCGGTCGATCGTGCGCATCTCGATGCAATCGACCGGGCAGACCTCCAGGCACGATTCGCAACCAGTGCAATTGTCGGCGTTGATGACCGCCAACTCCTTGGGAACTTTCTTGCGTGGTCCTTCTTTGGCCATATTTAGTCGAGAGTAGCGTCGAGGGTCAAGAGCCGGAAACAAGCGTTCAATAACGTGATTAGCGGCCGATCTAACAAGTCGCCGGCGCCTTTGTGAATTCTCTCACAATCTTAGTCCACGGCTGCCGAACAGCCAAGGTGACGTTACGGCGAGCACGCTGGCGGCTATTTAGGTTTCTGCCGTCGCAGCTTCAGCATTTCTTGATCGGCTGAGCGCGCCTTGGCGAAAAACTCGGGGTCGCTCTCGTGCTGCTCCATAAACCAGTCCGCAGCCGCCGGGCTGTAGCGCCGCCCTGCTCCTGGCAGATGGAACACGAATTCGGGCCGCTCATCCAGTCGATGATGACGGCGTACCGCCTGGATGTCGTACGTTGTCAGCGATCGCCGACCGAGTCGCGCCTTCAGCTCGCCAAGCAAATCCTTCTGCCGCCACGGATAGAGCCGCTCGACGTCTTGCGGCTGTAGCGCGGGCGCGTCCGGATCGGTAGTGATGCGCACGGGCTGAAGATTGGCCGCGGACTCGATTCTCGGCTTCGAAACCTTCCGTGCGCCAGCCCCTTGTACGACGGAATCTATCGGAGCCTTCAGCACCCGGCGGATACCTCGCAGCCAGCGACGCCGCACGCGCCGCAGCAGCCGCTCGAAAAATTCGCGCAGGTCTCCCGTACCGCCGGGCTCGCTCCTTTCAGCGTGCCAAAAATAAATGCTGCCGGCAGCAAACACTTCAATCCGGTTTTCTGCATCATTCGGATCGGCGTGGTTGCCAGGCTTTGTAAAAACAATTGGAAAGAGGGCAGGCCCAATCGTAAGTATGACGACCTTGGCATCGCCCTCAGAGCGCAGCTCGATATCGTCAAACGTGGAGTCGCTGAATTCGTCGAGCCGTCGTAGCACATCGCTGCGCGTGATGGCTGCGGCTTCCGCTGTCACACGAAGCGGAATGTCGCCGCCGCCGGTGTTTGCAATGGCGACAATGTCTCGGATTAGTTGCAGCCAGTCACGATCCGCGGCGGCCTCGAAGGTGCGCAGCCCGTGCTCAGGCGTGCTATGCTGGCGCGCAACGTCACCGGGCATCGCGCTCGTCGTGACACCAGCTTTAACTGCCGAAAAATCGCTTACGTCCGAACTTGTTTGCATACTCATGCTCTAAACGCGTGTACATATCCATTATACGCACCACGCACCTGGAAGTCGCGGGATCAATCCGCTGCCCAAAAGGCAAGAACGCTGGCGGCCGAGAGGTTCGAGCGCGCTAGGCGTTGACCAACACTTCTTTGGCGGCCGGCTGCTTCATCGGGAGTGACACGACGAACTCGCTGCCTTGATTGCTGCCCGGGCTGAAAGCCGTGACGCTGCCGCTGTGCATCTCGACAATCTTGCGTACCAGCGCCAAGCCGACGCCCAAACCGCCTTGCGACTTCGTGGCCGCCGAGTCGTCTTGCACGTAGAGGTCAAACACGCGGGGAAGCATGTCGCTGGCGATTCCAATGCCGTTGTCTTCGACGCGGAACACGACGGATTGATCCTGTGGAGCGACCGAAATGGCAATCCGACCGCTCTGCGGCGTGTATTTGGCCGCGTTTGCCAGAAGATTCGCCAGAACTTGCTCGATGCGAAACGGGTCCGCGTAGAGTGGCATAGGTGCGGGCGAAACTTCGATGTCGAGCGTGTGCCCACGGCTTTCCACAAGCAGCTGCACCTTTTGAAGCGCGCCGTCAACGATCTCAGAGGCATCTATGTGGCGGCGCTCCAGTCGGATTTTGCCTCGGGCCACTCGCGAGATGTCCAACAGGTCTTCAACCATCAGGTCCAAGTGCTTCGCCTGGCGTTCAATGACATCGATCATTTCGCCTGCTTCGTCTTTGTCCGACATGCGGGTGAGAGCCGTTGCATAATGGATGGCCGACAGCGGCGTGCGCAGCTCGTGCGCCACAGTGGCCATGAAATCGTCTTTGGCTCGCTCGGCTCGTCGAGCCCGCTCGAGCGCGCGCAAAGTGGCTTCCGACAAACCGCCAATGATGGCGCTCACCGTAAGAAAAAGGAGCATGCTATATAGCTCCTCTGGCGTGCTTATCGCGAAGCTGCCGTAAGGATGCGTGAAGAAGTAATTGGCGATTAAGCAGCTAACGAAGGCTGTGACAATCGCGGGCCAAAGTCCGCCGAACCAGGCAACTACGGAGACCGCAAAATAGAAGATGCTGAAGCTGGCATGATCACCCAGCAGCGGGTCCATCATCCAGCGCAAGGCCCACGCGATAAGGACGCCGATCGAGGCGACACCGAAAGCAACCCATCCATTTGATCGTAACGGTGCTAGCATGGCAGAATCCTTTCTCCGTCTCCCGCGATCGTTATATTCAATTTGCATGCGCCGGACAATGAAAACCGGCAAGGCCAAGCCGACTAATCGGAAATACTGCAGCGATGAGCAAGGTTCGGCGAATGTGGAAGACCCATCGGTCGTATTCAATGACCAGAAGCGGCAATCGATTCGCCGCGGACGAGGTCGTCGAACGTCTGCCGCTTTCGCACGAGATGAGGGATGCCGTTTTCGATGAGGACTTCGGCCACCAGCGGCTTGGAGTTGTAATTGCTGGACATGACGTAACCATATGCGCCGGCAATGCCGATTATCAGGAAATCGCCGACCTGTGCTTCGGGCAACTGACGGCGCGTCACAACGCCGCCTTCTTCTTGCGTGAAGATGTCGCCCGATTCGCATAAGGGGCCGCCGACGACGACGTTACGCAGGGGCCGGGGGCGGCCCGGTTCGCCGCCTCCATGGGCGGGGCAGATTGCCATCGGGTGGTAGGCGCCGTAGAGAATGGGGCGAGCCAGGTTGTTAAAGCCTGCGTCAACTAAGTAGAACGTGTTCTCGCCCGCCTGCTTGATGGCCCGGATTTCGGTGATAAGGTAGCCGCTTTCGGCCACCAGGTAGCGACCCGGCTCGATCTCCAGCGGCGAAATCTCGTGGCCAAACTCCGTGGCCAGCCGATGCCGCGTGGCATTCCACACGTCAAAATAGGCACGGATGTCGATGAAGTTCTGCCCTTCGCGATAGGGCACGGGCAAGCCGCCGCCCGCGCTGATCGAAATGACTGACGAGCCGACGGCAAGGGCCGCCTTTTCCATCGCGGCTGCGACCTGCGTCAAGTGCGCGAGGTCCGTGCCCGAACCGATGTGCATGTGCAGGCCGGAAATCGTCAGCTCGTATTTCTGTGCCCGCTCGATGC